>PAJA01000075.1 GCA_002705185.1 Nitrospina sp.
CTATTACATTAAAAATTGTATACCAGGATGTAGACTATATCGATGAGGCAATGCGTCTAGTTAAGTCAAACCTAGCTTTTGGTGCAGTGCTAGCTGTAGCAGTCCTGCTTGTGTTTTTAGGGTCGGCACGGTCTCTTCTTATTGTTGCAATCAGTATTCCTGTGAGTCTTTTGTCGGTATTTATCATTCTCAAAGTTCTTGGGCGTAGCATTAATATTATTTCTCTTGCAGGAATGGCCTTTGCCGTTGGTATGGTGGTGGATAACTCGATTGTAGTGCTGGAAAATATTTATCGACACCTCACAATGAGAAAAGGTGTTTTCAAGGCTGCTTATGATGGTGCTTCAGAAGTTTGGGGTGCGGTTCTCGCTTCAACCCTGACAACACTGGCAGTTTTTATCCCCATCGTTTTTATTCAGGAAGAAGCGGGGCAGATGTTCCGCGACATAGCCATCACCATCAGTGCCAGTATTGCTTTGTCCTTACTGGTATCTATCACCGTTATTCCAACTTTAACTACATTATTGATTCGGCTAAAGCCAGGTGAGGAATATCAACCCGGTTTTTTCCACCGCACTCTGTTCATACCGGTTGTCATTTTGGGAAAGAAGATGGCTGATGTCTATTCTGGAGTCATGGAATGGATACTCGAACACTCTCCTATTAGTATTATTTTCAGACTTATTATCTTGGTGGGTGTTGGGTGGGTATTGTGGTATAGCGGTCAGATACTCCCAGCCAAAGATTATCTACCCTACGGTAATAATAATATGGTTTTCATGCTTATCGAACCCGTTGCAGGGACCCCAGCCAAGACAAATATGCGCTACATGGCCGAGTACGAAAAAAAAATTGTTTCGATGGAAGATGTTAATCGCAATTTTTTAGTATTCTCACAACGCTTCAATGGAGGAGGAGCAATCATTGAAAAAAACTTAGCTCAAGGTCAGCGCGGTGAAGTAAAGATGGCAATCAAATCTGGAGAGATGGGCCGCGAGATTTTTCGTATTCCTGGTTACCGTTTTGCCTTTGCTGTACAGCGGCCTATTTTTAGGTCTGCCAACAAAACTTTTGAAGTTGAAATCACCGGGCCAAATATGTTGAAGCTTAAAAATAAAGCATTAAATTTGATCGGCAAGATCTCTGGTATTGAAGGTGTCCATTCCGTAAGACCAGAGTTTAAGTTTGGCAATCCAGAGCTAAGGTTTATTCCTCGGCGCGAAAATTCAGCTCTTTTGGGTATGGGTATGCAGGAAATCGGTAATATTATTGAATCGCTCAATGCCGGAAAATATCTTGGCGAATTCAACGATAGGGGTGAGCCTATCGACTTTGTTCTGGTACAAAAAAAAGATGGTAATAGGCTTGGCTTGGAAGACTACCGTTCTTTACCAATTTGGACTAGTCAAGGGATGATGACACACCTTGGTCATCTGGTTGATGTCACAATTAACACAGGGCCGGCACGAATCGATCATATTGGAACCGAGCGCGCTATCAAGCTTAGCGTGCAAGTGAAAAAAGATGTGGCTATGCAGTTGGTCATTGACCGAGTTGACCAGGAAGTTTTGATTGGTGCAAGAAATAGCCTTGGGCAGGAATACGGTTTGCGCGTTGGAGGTTCCGCCGATGAACTAGCCTCGACCGAAAAATCATTGGTTAATAGTTTCGCTTATGCAATTGGGTTTATTTATCTGCTTCTTGTGGCTTTGTTTTCCTCTTTTCTACGGCCATTTATCGTCATGCTGACCGTGGTTCTGGCTATTTCCGGCTCCTTTCTCGGAATTATCTGGAATAATTTTTACCAACGTGGGAATATTCTTGAAATCCTTAAGGAATGGAAAGTTCCTAATGCTGAGGCCATGGCTGCAGACTGGAACTGGGTCACCTTCGACATTCTAACTCAATTGGGAATTGTTATTTTAGCTGGCATCGTTGTTAATAATGCTATTCTCATCGTACATCAAATGCTTAACAATATTAAGTCGGGGATCGAGGAACGCGAAGCCCTCCTTCTTTCCTGCCAGACTCGGTTAAGACCAATCATGATGACTGTAATCTCCAGCGTGTTTGGCATGATTCCTCTGGCTTTTGGGGAAGGAGCTGGTACTGAACTGTATCGAGGTATGGGTACCGCTCTGATCGGTGGATTGAGTATTTCAACTTTATTCACCTTGTTTCTGGTTCCTGTACTGATATCTCTGCTTATCGATATGGGATTTCATACTCGCAAAGAAGATCTTGTTAAAGAATCAATGTCAACACCAACTAAATTGATGGCCACTCCTCGGGTAGAGGACAATTGATAATAATTTCTTTTTTATTAGTGGGATGATTAAAAACTATGCTCTGGGCATGCAGAGCAATTCTTCCTTCCGGTAGCACAGAACTTGCGCCATACTTTTTATCACCAACGATAGGATATCCGATGAATGAAAGCTGCGCTCGGATTTGATGAAATCTTCCAGTATGTAACCGAATATTTAACAGACTAGTTTTTTTTAAATTTTCTATGACCTTATAATCCAATAAAGCCTCTTTAGCATCAGGTGAGGGGCGGGGAAATACCGTGGTCTTGAGAGACTTTTCTTTTCTGAGATAATGTCTCAGGCTGCCTTGCAGAAGTTTTGGAGTTCCTTCGACCAGTGTTCTATAAAATTTTTGTGTCGTTTTTTGACGAAATTGTTCAGAGAGCCGCGAGGCACCTTTGGATGTGAGCCCAAATACCACCACACCAGAAACGGGTCGATCGAGCCGATGGACTAATCCTAAAAAAACGTTTCCAGGCTTTTTATACTCTGCTTTGATCCATTGTTTTACCTGCTCCATAAGAGAAGCATCTCCTGAATCATCAGCCTGAGTAAGTATTCCTGCAGGTTTGCAAACTGCTATCAAATGGTTATCGATATAGAGGATATCGAGATCAGGATGGTTGCTCAAGCTTCAACCCTTTAGCTTCTATAACTTTTAGGCCTGGAGGGGTAACTATGCCACCGGAAACCACATACTTGATGCCTTCTTCAATAGACATGGAAACTTCTGTTAGTTCATTAGCCGGAGCAAAGATCAGGAATCCAGAAGTCGGATTAGGCATGGTCGGCACAAAAACGTTAAACATATTTTCCTGAGTGAGCCTTTGAACTTCTCCTCGAGATTCACCAGTCACAAAGCCTATTGCCAAAAGTCCTCGGCGCGGAAACTCTAGCAAAACAACTTTACGAAATGCTGATGTATCGGCTTGAGCAATCGATATTACAACTTGTTTAGAGCCTGTATAAATTCGGCGGACAAATGGGATTTTTTCAACAAGCGTTTCACCGAGTTGAAAAATTTTTTTTCCGAAAAAACTGGTAGTCAGCCAGCCTACTATAAGAATAATCAGGAGTGTTATCAACACTCCTAAAAATGGTATGCGATAGCCTTCAGGAAAAGGTGCCCCCAACTGGATCAAAACATTAGTGAATACCGGCGATAAGGCATCAAGGTTCTTGAACAGAAACTGTAGGATGAACCATGTCAGCACGATCGGCAAAGTGATCAGCAAACCAGTGATAAAAATATTCCGAAGTCTGCGTTTTAGGTTTTTAAGCACAGTGATAGTAAATGGGTTAGAGAAGCAGTGTATTAATTAGGAATTTTTTAACACATTATATAGGGAAAGTAGCGGAAGGCAAGAGAGGGGGAAAAGCCAGACAGTTTTGCGCTTGACAGTAGCTAGATAATAGTTAATATCAAGCAGTTCTTGTTGTGAGTGAAAGTAAAAAATGAATGGGGCTGTGGCGCAGCTGGGAGCGCGCTTGAATGGCATTCAAGAGGTCGGGAGTTCGATCCTCCCCAGCTCCACTTTAAAGTAAAGGGGTGAACTCGCAAGAGTTGACCCCTTTTTTATTTCGTTTACAGCCGAAATCATAGTCAACTCCCTTGGTTTTACTTCATTCGAACTGGCTCTGAGTTTTTTTCCTAGCTAGTACTATTTAACCTCGAAAATCAAATCAAAGTACTTTTAAAATTTCTGCTTCCGAAACTTGGTCTATAATTTCGATAGAACCAATTTCATTAACTAAAATAAATTTTATTTTATGGTCCATGGTTTTTTTATCATGATACAAAGATGCAATCAGATCTGATGCAATTAAAATGGGCATATCTATGGGCAAACCCAATTTCTTTAGTAAGGATCCCAAACGCTTAGGTACTTGTGCAGAACACTTTCCTGTTGAATGAGATAGCTGCGCTGCGAGTACCATCCCGATAGCCACTGCTTCTCCATGAACAAATTGCGAGTATCCTGTTAACGACTCAATAGCGTGACCAAATGTATGACCAAAGTTGAGAATCATCCTATAATGGCTTTCTCGCTCATCCTTCTCAACTACTCTTGCCTTTATGGCACAAGATGTCTCAACGATATGAGTTAGGAATTTATGCTCTAGGTTGATAATTTCTTTATAATTGGTCTCCAAAAACTCAAAAAGTTTAGCATCAGCGATGACCCCATATTTAACAACCTCGGCGAGTCCTGCACGATATTCTTTCTGGGAAAGCGTTCGGAGTGTTTCTAAATCACCCACCACTAGACGCGGCTGGTAAAACGCCCCAATCATATTCTTTCCTTTGGGATGATTAACCGCTGTTTTCCCCCCAACACTGCTGTCAACCATCGAAAGCAAGGTTGTCGGTACTTGTATGAAAGAAACTCCTCTCTGGTAGGTTGCCGCAACAAAACCCACTAAATCTCCAATCACACCTCCGCCTAATGCCACCAAAACAGATTTTCTGTCACAATTAAGTGCCAGCAGGTGATCGTATAGTTTCTCCGCCTGATTTAGGCTCTTAGAAGATTCGCCTTCGGGGACTTCAATTATATCTGTAGTCCACCCCTGTGCAATAAAGCTAGCTAAAACCTCTTCGCCGTAGAGACTGTTGATAGAAGGATGTGTAATGATAATAACTCGGCTAGGTTCAAAGATTGCCTTGAGAAACTCACCTATCCGTTTTCTAAGGCCAGGGCCAATAAGAATGTCATAACTTCTTTCACCCAGTTCAATACCTAAACGTTTCATATTTTCACGACTTTCTTTATATCAAGGTCTCTGTGCTCAATACTTTTTGCAAACCAATTTAAATAACCTTATGCACAGAACTCAATTTGTTTCGATTATAGTGGGAGTAATAAATACTAATAACTCAGCAATTGTATCGGAGTCAGCATAACTCCCAAACAAAAGACCTAGTAAAGGTATCTTTGAAAAAAAAGGGGCTTTATCTTTGTTATCAGTTGAGGTGCTTTCGTAAAGTCCACCCAAAACAGTTGTATCACCATTCCCAACTAAAACTTCTGTGTGGGTTCCATGAGTGGTAATCGTTGGTACTGTTCCCACCAACTGATTAAAATCTGCGGCATTTATAGTAGTGTCAATAATCATATAAACCTTGTTATCCGAGGTAATATGAGGAACGACCTTAAGGCTGAGTTCGGCGTCTACAAAATCGGTCGAATTGCCCGAAGCTGAAGTTACCTGATAAGGAATCTGTCTAACACTACTTATTCTAGCTTCTTTGTTATCTGCGGTTGTGACTTTAGGGCTTGATAAAATCCGGCCTTTTCCTTGTGTCTCTAAAGCTTTCAGCCGCATATTTAGATCTAGTCCTGGCAATAAGCCGCCCATTGCAATACCAAGTCCAGATAGACTATCTGCTCCTTGATTCGAAGTCTGGGCTAAATCTACTAAAAAATTACCTTTGTGATTAGAGTTATGGCTTGCAGATAGCACTGCTTTATTAACATTTTGGATATCGAGTTCACCTGTCAAACCCCATTGAATTCCCAGTTCCCGGGTAAAAGATTTGTGGACCTCAACAACCTTCGCCTCAATCAAAACCTGAGCTGTAGGAACATCAAGAACCTTTATAGTCTCTAACATGCCATCTACATTCCGCCGAAGATCATTTAAAATTAGTGTGTTAGTTCGAGTATCTACCGTGATTTGAGAATCTGTACGAGCACTCTTAAAGGCAGCAAGGCTCTTCTCAAGCTTTATGATATTTGCATGGTCGATACGAACCACTTCCCTGACGAGTTCTTGCGCATTACTCTTATTTACTTTTTCAGCTAATGCACGTGATTTTTTAGCAACTCGCGCAACTTCCTCGGCCTCAAGAACCCTCTTGGTAACAACTCGTACAACATTGTTACCAAAGCATTCTCGTCCTAAACCATTATTAGTGAGAATGATTTCCATCGCTTCGTTCCAAGCCACATCCATCATCCTAGTAGTTACAAAACCTTTTACTTCAGGGGAGAGAATAATATTGAACCCACTGACTTCTGCAAAGATTCTAAAAAGACTGCGGACTTCTGCATTGTGAAAATCGAGAGAAATCGCTTCCTTCTCTCCGTATAAAATGGGAAAACACGTATCTCTTGAGTCACTATTATTTTTACTGACTACATATTTCCTGTGATTCTCCATAGTCGGCTCTATAGCAGGAGTGGTTTCTTTCTCAGACTTAGCCGTTTTCTGCCTCGGTTTAAGCTCTGATTTGAGCTCTGAAGGCTGAAGATGAACAATTAATTTATTTTTTTCTGTTTTTTGAAGTTGATAATGCACCATTTGGTTGAGATTAATTTCCAGGCGCAATACACCCACCTCTTTAAAATGTATGGGACGAATAGAATTTATGATCTCCTTATTTACTTGTATAAGGCGAGTCAAGTTTCCTTGATTCATTTTTTGAAAATCTAAAATCAATCGTAGAGGATCCAAAAGCTTAAAAGCCGTGTATTGAACAGGCTGATTAGACTCGATCGAAACGATGGAGCTTGACCCATCCATACTTGTGTTAACAACAATAATCTCCCCGAAAGACTCATTACTTAAACCACTGCTCTGATTTTGAGCCAATACTATTGATGGAACTATATAATCACCCTCATGGTCTATAACCTTTGGTAATGAGAAATTAAACTGATCATTACCAGGGAACACCGAAGAATACACGCTAACAACTGGCCAACCAGTGAAGAATAGTAAAAAGAATGTTATTTTTAAACAGTGGGGGTTGTTAAACATTTTTTTTCTCATAAGGAGCTACTTGCACTCATGCTATTGAGCCTACTAAAATGAATGATTTTCTGATTCTTTAGGATGTTACCTAGATAGTCTCTAAACTTTTCAACTACAATCACCTGACCATCTTTTATTTCTTTCACAGTGCCAAAATAAGGACCAACCAGATCTCCTTTCTTTACTGCATATCCGGTTTTTCCAACCTCAAACATAGCGAATGCTTGTTTTTTTTTCAGAATAATTCCAGTCATTCGAATCGCATCATATTCAATCTGTAAATGTGAAACTTCCATTTTTATATCAGAAGATTTTTTTAAAGCATTACGATAATTTTTTATGGCTTTCGAATACTCCTTATCTTTTAGCTTTTCCAGTGCTTCCCGATCATTAAATAAGCTCTGGAACTTTTTCAGTTTTTTATAGAGTTTTGGGTACTGATTTTTAATTTTCACAAATACGGGCAAGGCCAGTGGTGGAATGCTTTTCAACTCACCCCCGAACAAACGAATCAAGGGCCTGGGCTTGTCTATTATAGAGGAACCTACCAATCCCCACTTATTTACTAAAGGCCGAAACGGATCACGCCTTCCAATTAACAAGTATCGTTGTCCAAGTGGAACCATTTCTCTTAACAAAGGATAAGCTGGACCTCCAGAGTCAATTTCCTTTAACAATCGAAGCTGAATTAAGCCTGCCTTATAAGAAGCTTTCTTAATGCCCTTCTTGATACCCTTCAGCTTAGCCTGACTAAACCATTGACCCGCCGAGGAACTTAAAAATCTAGCATATTTTTCAAGGTCTTTATTTCTAATATCTCTATAACTAAAGAGCATGCGGCGTAAAACAACTTCGCGTATGGGTTCAGTAATATTCACCTTTAAAGCTTTCAAATTTTTATAGGGCTCTTTTGTATCAACTTTCTTATTAAAAGGGTGTATCAACCTGACATACTCCAGAAAAAGTGTTTTCGCAGCCTCCGTAACATGGGCAGAACTCTCAATCCTCTCCACCAGCCTCATTCGCGCCTTACCTGGAAGTGAGTCTAGTAATTTTTTTGTGAATTCTTTCATGGCTGGTCGGTTTAATGGATCATTCACCTCGCTTTCAAGTCTTAATATTTTTTTTCCCAATGCGCTTTGATACCATTGAACTGCTAGGCGGAGATATTGAGGTTTATGGTTTTCGATAAAAGGGCTTTTTAATCTATGGTAAAACTTCTTACTGGAAAAGGCTTTAGTCATTATTCTTCTGGAAAGCTCTACTTGCCCGGGCCTCAAAACCTTCTTATTTATATTGGCTGACATGTCTACAACAGATTCTATGTTCTCTAGACTATTTTCAATTCCACTAAGTTTAAATAAAGCCTTGAGTTGGTAGTTGCGTGAACTAAGGTCCTCCTGATTTGAGGCCTTTGACGTAGATGCAAAAAGAGGTTGAACCTCTGTTACAGATATCCATAAAAAGAAGAAAAAATTCATATAAGACCAAATTCTCATATTAAATATCATCCTCTAAAAAACTTAATAATTATTCTTTTTCGATGCCGGAGTTGATTTAGGTAGTATCGTTTTTTGTGCCGATTGATCATCAAAGCTCTCCAGAAACGAGAAGGTCTTTGCCGTTAAGGTAGTATTCAGCGAACCCATTGCAGCTCGCGCATTCGCTGTATCAGATTCGGAATTACTCTGGCCTTGTAATATAAGGTTTTCAAAACTCACTAGACGCAAAAGATTTTGCGCATATTCAATAAAGTCAAGCGTATCCCAGAACTCCCCAGTAATCTGAATTTTATATGGGATCTCTTTATAAAAGTCCTTAATCGAACCTTCTTCCATAGTGATAGCAGTCATTTTGATATTTCTTTGCTTGGTAAACACTATTAATCTTTGCATCAAAGTGGGAATTTCATCCTGACCAGGCATTTTATTTTTGAATACATCGAACCGACCCTTAACTCGGGCCATATTTTTTGCCACCAGACCTTTTTTTGCTAAAGTGACCTTGTATTCCTCGAGAGCTTTCTCTGCTCCTGCTTTCTCAGTAATTAAATTTTTATATTCTTCATTGGTAGCACTGTACAAAGTTAAATAATAAGCTAGGAATAACACAAGGCTTAGACCTATTCCTGCCGCAAGCCAATGAGTAACCTTCAGCCTTTCGAGATCATCATAAGGTAATTTTTTGAAAATTTTTTCCATAGCATTATGAGTTAAGCCTCTTTCTTCTCTCCAGGCATATAGCAATAAATAATAAATTTATAAACCGNCTGCCCACTAAGAATAGACCGTGTTGTTTTATAAAGGAAAGTTGTTTCATAATAAGAAATCTGCTGCAGTTTNTGCATGTATTCCACCACTTCCTTNTCAGTCAANGCATANCCCGAAACTTCTATAAACTCCTTTACTTGCTTNACACNTTTCTTTNTNTCTTCTNTCTTTTTATTTTTCTTAGCCGGGTCATCAAACATGATGACAGGAATATTCTTTAATCGAAGNTCATTCATATCNTTCTGTATGACCGAAACAAGCCAAAGGCCTTCTGGAATTANNATATTTAAATCACTNACAATAGTACCTGCNGGTATTTGNTCTTCTCTCAAGCCCTNTATTTCTCTCATAATAGTTTCCATGCGACTTTGCTTCATTTTCATAGTGTTGACTATCTTTACCTGACCTTGCAAAGCCGCAACCTGAGATTTTACTTTATTTGTCTCGCTCTTTATCGAACCTATACGATCCTTCTCCACCAACCAATGCAAAAGAATTAAAATAATCGCAGTAATGATGACTGCAGAGCATTTAACTACTCGCTTTTGAATCTCGATCTGCTTCAGTTCATAATGATAGTCATGGAGGTTAATTCGCATTATATGTAGTCAAACCTCCTGGTAGCTAAACCCAAAGCAACTCCGTACAATGAGCTCATCTCATTAATCAATGACTGATTAAATTTTTTGGGGTTTACTTTTATTCCTTGCATGGGATCGAGAGTTTCAACAGGAATTTTTAAATAGTCGTTAAAAAAACCATCTATTCCTCGAATCATGCTTCCCCCGCCGCATAAAAAAACTCTCTCTATCTGATGGTTGGAGAGGATAATAAAGTATTCGAAATATTTTTTAACCTCTTTTAAAACTTTCTTATGGGCCTCTAGTATGGCTTCGATAACTTCGTCTTCCTTAATATCCGAAGAGAATTTGCCTCGCTTTATTGCAAGAATCTGTTCAAAAGGAACTTTGAATTTTGACATGAGTACATTGGTCAAATATCCTCCCCCAATGGGAATATCTAAGGCACAATGCACTGCTCCACCCTGAATAATATTTATGTGCGTGAAAGAATCTCCTAGATCAACCAGCGCAACATTACCCATTGACGACAAATCTTTGGTCAGCCGTGCCGCATTCATTAAAGCAAACACATCTAAGTCAATGATGACCGGTTTCAAACCAGCCGCCTTAAGTATGTTGCTTCTCTCATTAATAGTATTCTTCTTAACTGCTACTAAAAGGACTTCCATAAAGTCCCTCATTTTGATTGAATCATCAGAGCTCTCTACTTGCACATCATTATCCTGAGAATCGTGCAAGAAATTGACCTGCTCCGTCGTTTTGAATCCCTCTTCCTCGTCAGCTCTTATTGTTGATAATATCTCAAAGTCGAGCGCCACATCGTCAATATCAAAAGGAATGTAATTCTGCGTATTATTAGTAATCCTTTTAGAAAGCTCCTCTTTCGACATTACCGGAACTTTTATTTTCTTTGTGAAAACTGATTCTCCAGCAACTGATGAAACGGCATAATTACTTTGAATTTTTTCAGTCTTGATTAATTTGTTCAGGGCTTCTGCCACTAACTCAGGCTTTTTAATAAGACCCTCAACAATGCATTCCTCAGTCAATGGCATAATCCCAAAATGAGCCAACTCGTATTTGCCTCTCTTGAGCTCCCTCAACTGAACTAATTTGATCGAAGAAGACCCGATATCGATGGCTACCAATGGACTCTTTTTTGATAAAAACACAAAATCTCGCGGAAAATTTATTTAATATTAAATACCTATTTAATGCTCATCTTTTATCAGATGAGTTGAAAACTCTCCTCAAACTAAAGGAGCTTCCAAAATAAGGGCTTTATGGTTTGCCAATCAAAAACTCCCGGCTATTAACCAATACTTATCATCACTTTTTCTCAATAATTATTTAGGCTCATCTGTAAACTTTCTTCAACAGAGTACTCAATTATTTCTAGCAGTTTCCGATAAACGTTTAGGGCGCCCTTAATTTATTTTTTTTTCTCTGCATATTTGAATCCACCCTCGACCTTCAAAATAGAAACACAGTTAAAAAAGCCTAGACTTTTTTAAGTTTTCCTGTTCGCGTTGCTGAAGCAGGTTTATTATCTCCAGAATCAAAAACTCTTGTTCGGTCTGCGAGCTTGTAACCGAGAGCTAAAATAATCTTTCGCTTTGTGTCGAGTCGGCACTCGTTTCCCTTTTCAATCCGGTCAATCGTTTGAACGGTCACACTCGCTTTTCGAGCCAATTCGGCCTTGCTCATCATTTTAGATACCCGAATTTCCCGGACGCTGTTGGTGTTAGCCACAGTAAATCCCCTCCTAGAAAAAAAAGTTCAGGTGCTATTGGGTCTATTAATTTTTTAAATACTTTTACGGAATATAATAACCTTATTTAAAATCTACTAATTTGTCAATAAAATTTAAAAAGTTAAATAAAGTATATATAGATTTGTTTAAATTATATGTTTTTATCATTAAAAAATCATCATCTCGTTTTGCAGTTAAGACTAAATGGCGGTTGCAAAGATAAGGCAATTCCCTTACATTCTCCCTTATGAAACAAGTTTATTTAGATACTTTTGGCTGTCAGATGAATGTCGCAGATACTGACAGGATGGAACTTCTTCTATTCCATTCAGGCTATCGGCGCACTCAAGAGAAAGAGGATGCAGATCTAATTCTGGTCAATACCTGCTCCATTCGAGAAAAAGCAGAACAAAAAACGTTCTCGCTCTTTGGTAGCTTAAAACCTCTAAAATTGGCAAACCCAGATCTTATTTTGGGTTTGACCGGATGCCTAGGCCAACAAGATGGTAAAAAGCTGCTGCAACGTATGCCTTACCTAGATTTCGTGATGGGGCCAGATCAGGTGGATGGAGTTGCGCATGCAGTAGATAAAGTCAGAAGTAACGGTAAATCTTTTGTCTGGACGGGTTTCGATCAGGAAAAGACCTATTCTATTCCCGAGTTCTCTCTTCCCAAAGCACCCGGAGCCAGCACGTTTGTAAACATCATTAAAGGTTGCGATAAATTTTGTAGTTTTTGCGTTGTTCCATATACTCGAGGAAGGGAAAAGTCTAGAGAGCCGGACGAACTCTATCGAGAAATACGCCATCTTGTGGAATATGGCGCAAAAGAAATTATTTTACTAGGACAAAATGTAAACTCGTACGGTAAACGTGGGCTTAAAAACCCCATACCGTTTCACGAGCTTTTATACGGCGTTGCTCAAATCCCCGGAGTAGAAAGGTTACGGTTCACGACCAGTCATCCTAACGACTTTACCCGTGAGACCATTCGCGCATATCAGGATATTGATATCCTCATGAATCATCTGCATCTTCCCGTTCAAAGCGGTAATAACGAAGTACTCAAAGCTATGCGCCGAGATCACACCATTGAAGAATATCGGGAATTGCTATTTGAACTAAAATCAAAAGTCCCAGATATATGCATCTCCACCGATATCATTGTAGGGTTTCCCGGTGAAACAGGTGAAGCCTTTGAAGATACTCTGAGAATCATGGAAGAAATAGGTTATAGCAGCAGCTTCATATTTTCCTATAGCCCCAGGCCCGGAACCCCAGCAAATGAATTAAACGATTCGATTGCCGAAGAAATAAAAAAACGCAGACTACAAGAAGCCATCGCTCTTCAAAGTCGGCTAACTTCTGAAATAGGCCAGCATTATATTGGTAATAATACTGAAGTTCTAATTGAAGGCCGGTCATCAAAACCAGGCTACACCTTCAAGGGAAGGAATCCACAATACTGGGGTGCGAACGTTCAGGCCGGGGAGAAAACATTGAAAGCTGGGGATACAGTAAAAGTCCGAGTTCAGAGTGTTTCCGGTCATTCTCTCTCCGGCAAAGCAACGCTCTAATATTCTCTCAGCCTCTTAAGTTTTTTTAGGGAATTAATAATTTAGGTGGTTTTATACTAATAAATAGCCAGACGGGAATAGACTTCCTCTTCCACTATAGAAAGTTGTGGCAGCACCACTTTCAAGGCCACACGTATTTCACGGATGAATTTTAGATCTGGCGGCCTGTCCCGCTCGGCAAACTGGTGAAGCGCATCGGCGCAAAAATGATCCAGTTCGACAATCTGATTTAATAAGTCTGCTGGCAGGTCTTCCAGCCCGACCCCCTGGTCTTGTAAAAATCTCAATACTCCAACTAGACTGAACTTCAGGTTCACACACTGTTCCCGCAAGTTTGATATCAAACGCGACTCTTTGTTTTTAAGATCCTCACAGATTTTGAACAAAAGTTCACGCAGATAACTATAAAACACCTCATGCTGTTTCTTATCCTTAAACAAATCTCCCTGGCCGCCAAATAGAAGAAAAAAGACTGCCTCTAGTTTGTACTTATCTGAAGCCATAACCGTATAGAGTATAGACTTAAATTCCAACGCATCGAAAGCAAACTGTAAACTCTGAAATATTTTATTTAACGACCCCAACTCGCCCTTAATAGCGCCCTTAACATGAGAACGAACTAGCGGCCCTGGTTCTTCTTCCCATACAGGAACCATCTGCACTCCGCCATCTTCACACCGAACAACGGACCACTCATTGAGAGATTCCAGAAAGTCCGTGACAGAAAAAAGCTCAACATCGCGCAACACATTTGAATCCACAGAAAAAAGGACACGCAACAATTGTTTTTCCAATCCAGCAGAGCAAAACTCCTTATCTTGGTAAAAAGGTTCCATCTTAGTCGCTAGAGCAATATAGAGCGCACGCATACGTAATCGGTCTAACCGGTATTGCTGGGAAGAGTAGGGTCGCACCTTATAGACTCCCTTTTTATAATCAACTAAGTCAATCAATACAGAGTCCCCCGGCCGGGATGAAAAGCTCTTGTATAAAGATTGCATATCCCAAGCCGTAACTGTCATACAGCTTTTACCTGGAATCCATTCATTGACCTTAATTTCGTCTGGAAAGTGCCTGCCGCCACAGTACTGATAAAAAGGAGCAATATCTTGAATAAAATAAGACTTCTTTAGTTTAGCAATTTCATTTCCATCCGGATCTTGAAACGTCAACTCACTCTCTTTAAGGCTCGCCTGCATGAAAGGAATCAAACGATGACCGGGAATTAGGACACCTTGCTTCAACTCCCAAGCTCCTAACTGCAGAGATAAGGACACATGCCCAATCTTTTTAACAACCGCATTAAAGGGAATAAAATTATTGTTATGAATACCAATCAAAGATGGATGATTGACCAGAACTTTTTTTAGCCGCTTCATAGCAGCGCTGGAAACTTCCTTTTGCCACTGTCCTTCAAGGCTTTTTGCAAACTCTTCAGTACTGAACGGAGAAACGGATTTATGGATGAGTGTTTCTGCTAACTGATTTAGGGATATTTTATTTTTCATAATCAAGAAGAGATGTATAAAACTATAAGAAAAAAGCGGCAGGCGTGTTCTAGCATAACGGTGGACAGAATGGCTCACCGCTTTACTGATAAAAGACTAGCATATTTTTTCAAAACTGTTAAGTATTGTATTAGCTCGTAACAGTTACAATCTTAATAGCTTTTCTTCAACAAAGAGCCTCAAAGTTTATCTTACAAATCAACGTAGAGCATATGCGCATAATATAAAATCCCATAGATTGACATTTAAACTAAGCTCGCTAAGTTTCGTTTAGTTCAACACGATGACCAATAGATAAGTGAAGTCGGTCTTAAAATGCAATTAGTTTGATTTTAAGTTTTGGTAAAGCTAAAATCAGAATATTAAGTAACTATAGGAATGGGAGATGTATCATGGCGCTAAACTTGGAACCAGTGTATAAGGAAATTTTTTCCAAATTTCAAACGCGAAAAAAATTCGTGATACGGTCTGTAGAAAATAATATGCTTACTATCGAACAAGACGAAGAAATTTGCGGACAAAAAGAACCAAAGGTTTTTGAATTCAAAAGCCCTAGGGAATTCGAAGAGTTTGTTCGAAAAGAAAATCAGTTCGAATCCGATATAGTTAAGCAGCTAGAAGGCAATAAAATGCCTTATCGATAGGCAAAGACTGACAATGAGCTAAGAGATCCAGTTCACCTAACTTAGAGCAAAATGAATGTATGATTTTTTAACTTCATCTTTTGATAAACAATCCTGATATTATCCATCCCCTCAGAAGTTTTTAAGCACAGGCACCCAGCTTATTTAATATCACAGCACAATAGATAATTAATTTAAGTGCTCTGTTTATCTGAATACCATTTTAAGATCACGAGAGCATATCGCTTCATCAGCAGGCCAAGAAAATCCTATAAATATTTTTTATGATGTTTCTCATTAAGTAAACTTTCTCAGAACAATGGCAGAATTTTTTGAACCAAAGGATATACAGTTGCTGATGGCAATATTGAGTTTGTCTTCTCTTCCCACATTGCAAACATAATCCATATCGCATTCAGGGTCCGGGTTTTCCATATTAATGGTGGGAGTCATGAATCCGTTTTTTAGAGATAGGGCCGAAATGGTGACTCCCAAAGCACCCGAAGCCCCTTGAGGGTGTCCAACCATGGATTTAGTAGAGCTGGAAGCGATGTTCATGGCATGACTGTTAAAGGCTCGCTTTACTGCCAAAGTTTCTACTTTGTCATTGAGCAATGTTGAGGTGCCGTGAAAATTAATGTAATCCACTTCATTTTTATTTAGCTTGGCATCCTTCATTGCGAGATTCAATGCTCGCGAAGACTGTTTGCCATCCGGCATTATGGCAACTCGATGAAATGCGTCACAAGTTGTGCCATAGCCAACAATTTCTGCAATGATTTCTGCCCCACGCGCTTTGGCGTGCTCCAACTCTTCCAAAATAATCGTCCAAGCACCTTCCGCAAGTACGAAGCCTTCCCGATCACGATTGAAGGGGCGTGAGCCTCGTGCAGGGGAATCGTTAAAATGCATTGGGTTTACTTTCATTCTTTCGAATCCCTGCATCATCGCCGGAGTAACGCAAGCTTCTACTCCCCCGGAAACGAACCAGTCTTCCTGCCCAAACCGGATAGTATTAAAAGCGTAACCTAAAGCATCAGAGGAACTGGTACAACCATTCGAAATCACATGGCTACGGCCCTGAAAGCCAAAGTACATAGAAATTTCGCTAGACAACATACCGACCAGCGAATTGGAGATTGCATAAGGACTTATCTTGCTTGGTTGTTTGGAAAAATAGATTTTAAACTGTTTTTCAGAGTAATCGAACCCCGATCCACCACTGCCAACCAACACTCCCAAACCTTCAAACTCTTCCTCAGAGAAAGATGACAGATCAATTCCCGCATTTAAAAGAGCTTCTTGCGTCGCTGCAACAGACATAGGGACAGACCTTGGTAGTTTTTTTAAGTCTGCTGTAGAATAATAAAGTGATGGATCGAATTGGCTCACTTCACCGGCTATCTGACATATAAGGTCGGACGCATCAAAGCTAGCGATACGGTCTATGCCGCTGATACCGTTACAGGTATTTTCCCAAAAAGTTTTTAAACCGATGCCGTTTGGGCTGACTGCCCCAAGGCCCGTGATAACCACTCTACGTAACATATATAATTCGGTCCCATATTATTAAAAGTTTAATAAGGTGCTCTTAAAGTTCAACGTCAGTTTCAAGCTATAAATTTATGTTAACATAGGCGTGCCGAACCGGGCAACGATGCCCGCTTTCCATAATTGCAAACCATATTCATCAATACTATCTCCATTTGCTTTCGCTAAAACAACAAACCGGTCAAATGATTATATCAGGGTTTGAGGGAACCTCCCTTAATGCCCAAACCGAAGAACTAATTACTAAACAGGGGATTGGTGGCTTAATTCTTTTCGAGCGAAATTACAAAAACCCCGATCAGTTACGACAATTGATTAATGACCTCCAGTCGTTGATAGCGGATAACCCAGAGATCCCTTCGCTTTTTATTTCAGTTGATCAGGAAGGCGGAAGAGTAGCTAGACTAGGCTCACCTTTTACCCAGTTTCCTCCCATGTCGTGTCTAGGAAAAGCCAATTCGAATGAATTAGCCTATCGTTTCGGGCTTGGAATGGGTAAAGAATTGCGAGCAGTTGGAGTTAATATGGACTACGCCCCGGTTCTTGATGTCCATTCCAATTCTGCTAACCCCATTATTGGACATAGGGCTCTGGATAGTAATACAGAAAAGGTGGCCCGTTTAGGAGCTGAGTTAGTTCGCGGATTTTATGACGCAGGAATTATCCCTGTCGGGAAACATTTTCCTGGGCACGGTGATACCTCCCAAGATTCTCACCTCTCATTGCCCCGAGTTGAGCGGACAAGGAATTCACTTGAACAAATCGAACTACCTCCCTTCATTCATGCCATTGACCAAGGGCTAGAGGTTCTTATGACGGCACATGTAGTTTATCCAGCCTGGGATACTGAACGTCCTGCCACGTTTTCTCCGGCTATTTTAAATGATGTGTTAAGAAATTCTTTAGGGTTTGAAGGGCTGATCATATCTGACGACTTGGAGATGCAAGCTGTCCAAGATAAACTCGAATCTATTCCTAAATTAGGGGCCCTGGCTGGTGTTGATGTTTTTCTCATTTGCCACGACCTAAAAAAAGTAAACATTCTGCAAGCTGCTATGATTCGAGATATTGAAAGTGGGAGTATTCCTCTTAGCAACATAAATCAATCCCTAGTGCGAATTTTAAAAGTGAAAGAAAAGATTAAAGTTCTAGGAAACTCTAATCTCGACTTTGAAAATATCCTTGAGGAAAACCAATGTCTCTCTAAGGAGATGCAAACATTTTTCAAAAAATGAGCAATGAATAACGCTTTAGATGAAGTTTATCTTTCTGCTCCAGCCAAACGATGGGGCCGTATTTCCTTAATCTATCTAGCCCTATTGGCTTATTTCTGGTCCTTTTCTAAATATGGACTGAATATTTGGGATGAAGGTGGGTATGCCAATGGAACTCTTAGAACCCTTAACGGGGAAAGGGCCCTCATAGACTTTAATCCGAATGGTTATCTTCCCGGTCGTTATTGGTACGGCATGGTATTTTTCAAACTATTCGGAATTGAAATTCAAAGCCTGCGTCTCGGTGTCCTTCTTATTACTCCGCCAATGATCTTAATGCTTTATTCTATCGGGCGAAAAATAATGCCTGCCGGATTTGCTTTACTTGCAGCTCTGTTTATGCTTTCCGCGCCCTCCATGTACTACAACCGTTTCTTCACGTTCTTTGTTATTTTGAACCTTTATTTAATTATCAACTTTTTTAAAAAAAAGAATCTGACATCTCTAGCAGGTTTTGGAGTAGGAATTTTTTTAAGTGCCTTTTTTAAATTTGAAGTAACTCTTTTTTCGATACTAATTAGTCTGGTGATGTTCGCATTAGTCTTCAGCCAAAAGCATTTGCGTTTTTTCTCTCAAAAGAATAGTGCTCATGTCGTCTTCAAAAATTACTATCTTATAAGTGGAATTTATATCACAGCTATTATTTTTTTGATCTATCTAGGACAGGATGGGTATTTTACGAAAGTATTCAAAATGGTCATAGATGCACACGAAGTCTGGGGAAATCCATTCCCAGAAATCCTTCCTTTTATTGAACTCCTTAAAGAAGTGGGGTATCACCAAATATTTGAAAGAGTTTTATTCTATCTACCCATTTTAACTTATGGCATAGTATCAATCCTTCTTTTTTATCAACTCGTACTTAAAAAAAAAATCCTTCACATTGATCACCTGATTATTATTGCCATTCTTCTGTTCGGGGTTTGTTCCTTTGGTTTGGTAATTTGGAGGGCCGGATTAGACAACCTTCTAAGAACTCTACCTCCCTTCTATATTCTATTTTGTTATTTATTATTTCGAATCAGAAAAAAGGTTCTTTCCTTTCAAGACTCTACTGATCATAAAGGAATTTTCACTCGATTGCCCTTAAACCTTCTAATAGTATTTTTCCCCCTCCTGTTTTATTTCGAAATGAACACCCATCATGGGTTTTATGCTGGTAGTATAGGTGCCTTGAACATAGAGACCACTCGTCTTTCTCTAAATAAAGTGAATGTCTATACCAACCCTACAGAAGCCAAGTGGATTGCAGAGGTCATTGAAAAAATAAATTTGTACTCAAAAAAAGGGGACGCAATTCTGGCCCTGCCGCTAAATCCTATTTTTTATTTTCTTTCTGATCGGATCAATCCGACCCCCTATGAATGGGTTTTACCAGGCATGCTTGAGAAAGCAAAGGAAACGGAGTTGGTGACAATATTGAAAAGTAAGCCCCCTAAAGTAGTGATTTTTGTAGATATCGCTATTGATGGAAAGGAAGAAAGAAGAATATCCCATTATGCACCTCAACTTTACAAGTTTCTATTAGAAAACTATACCTTTCAGGAGCAGGTAGGCTTTTTTCAAATTCTTTTGCCCACCAATGATCTTTTAACTCATTAATTTTAACCTCTCCGGCAGCAGATATGATTTTAGAAGTTTTATTAGGAAAGAAAAAAATGCGCTTATGGCTTGGAATAGTCAGCATTAAATTTACAGACCCAGTAATTGGTTTGAACCTATCAACTTGGTAACACGGATAAAAAAATTACATTTGCTAGAGTTTTTAATTGGTGCAATATTAAGTAATCAGTAGACCTGAAACTAACGAATTCGGGACTATGAGTTTTTCTCCTCCTGCGACATGGGATCAAGCATTTTCAATGTGTATAGGTTGTGATACAAGCCTTTATTCTCGATTAAGTCCTCATGTGGACCTGCTTCAACAATGGTCCCTTTATCCAACACAATAATTTGATCTGCTTTATGCACTGTACTTAATCGATGTGCAACGATAAAAGTCGTGCGACTGGCCATTAGAGATTCCAGGGCATCCTGAATAAGAGATTCAGACCGGTTGTCCAAAGAAGAAGTTGCCTCATCTAATACCAAAATTTTTGGATCTTTCAAAATAGCTCGAGCGATGGCTATTCTTTGCCTTTCACCACCGGAAAGCTTTGCTCCCTTTTCACCAACAACGGTATCGTAACCCTTTTCCATACTCATAATAAATTCATGTGCATTGGCTTTTTGTGCTGCGCCTTCTAGTTCTGCCTCTGTAGCATCTAGTTTTCCATAAAGAATATTTTCTCTCACCGTTCCTCCGAACAAAAGTGTTTCCTGAGGAACTAAGGCAATCTGATTGAGAAAACTTTCCCGGCTCAAAGTGCGAATATCGTACTCATCCAGACGAATAATCCCTGAAGACGGATCGAAAAAACGTAACAAGAGCTTGATGAGAGTCGACTTACCTGCCCCGCTGGGACCAACTAGAGCAGCGGTCTGCCCAGGAAGAATATTAAAACTAACATCGTGAATAACCTCCGCCTTATCCCGATAACAGAAAGAAACATTTTCGAATTTAATCCCTCCCGATAAACCCCGAAGTTGAACTGGGTTTTTAGGATTTTGAATAATAGGTTGGGTATCGAGAATCTCATAGACTCTGGAGATAGCTCCCGAGGCTTCTTGAATCTGAGTATAAAGGCGGATAAAAGTTCCAATAGGTCCTGCAATAATTAGAGCGTACAGAAAAAAAGCGGCTAGCTCTCCAGGAGTTGTCGCGCCATGCATTACCTGATATCCGCCATACCAGATCAGTAATGTAGAAACCAAAAAGGTTAGCCCCAGTATGAATGGACCAAAAAAAGAAGATACTTTAAGCTTATCCACCGCTCTCTCGAAAGCTGTTTCAATTTTGCCTTCAAAACGGCTCTGTTCATAAGGTTCGCGGTTGAAGGACTTGACAATCTTTATAGACGAAATGACTTCCTCAAGAACTACTACTGCCTGCGCCACATGGTCCTGAAGTTTTTCGGAAAACATTTTTAACCGACGACCAAAAACTCGAGCAAAAATCATTAACGGAGGCAAGATAAGCAAGATAAGTCCCGTTAATTTCCAGTTCAGATATAGAATAATGGTCATGGCTCCAAGCAATGTAATGCTTTGACGAAGCAAGGCAATGGGAATGGTAACTAGGGCATTTTCGATCACCGATATATCGTTACTCATACGGGATAAAATTTCTCCAACTCGACGCTCCTGAAAAAATCTTAATGAAAGAGACTGAATATGAGAAAAAAATTCAATGCGGAAATCCGTGGTCATCCTATGACCAACAAAACCAAAAATATAACTATGTGTGACTGCAAACATAGCCTGAAGGCCAATAATGACAATTAAATCCCATGCCAGACTATCTAACACCTCACTGTTTTTCAATACAACCACGGCGTTGATCATATTTCGGACTATCAAAGGCAGTACAAGGTTGATCAGCGATGTTAAAGTCAGGCAAATAAAAGCAAAAATAAGGCTTTTTGCGTACGGCCTAGAGTATTTTAGGATTTTACGAAATTCTTTCA
The DNA here is from genome assembly GCA_002705185.1 of Nitrospina sp. Classification (GTDB taxonomy): domain Bacteria; phylum Nitrospinota; class Nitrospinia; order Nitrospinales; family VA-1; genus LS-NOB. The sequence continues at coordinate 21,773 of PAJA01000075.1, forward strand.
TTCCACAATATATAGCGTCTCAATATCTTTTAAACCCAGAGAAAATCGCCTGAATCACTTTGTTTTCAATTATTTTTTAGGGCGATATCATAACCGTTAAACAGATTCAATTCAAACCTTATCGAATCTTCAAAAAATTGACGTGATAATTAGCCAAAGTTTCTCTNAATTTTTAATAATAATTCTAAAGTTAAGTTCAAAGCTGTCGTTAAGAAGAATGCATGTACTGACTAAAATTTGAATAGCGCAAGGAACGGGGAATAACTCCCATTTTTCAAACATTTTAAAGCATGAGATTATCAACCAAGAAGTAGAGGTATGACACAATGGATACCAAAGCCGTTAACTCAGCAGGAAATCCGACTGTTCCACCGCCTAAAAAACAATCATCTTCATCAAGCTCTGAGCATATAGCCGTGCCAAGTTCTGGGCCTAAACAATCAGAAGACTCTGTTGATCTTTCTGCTCGTGCTAGAGCTTTGTCAAAGGTCAGCAGTGCGGGAACCCCATCATCGAATACTAAACATACAAAGTTTTCGATGACGGAAGGCAACGACGTGGTCATTGAGGTAATCGACCCCAAGACTCAAGAGGTGGTTAAATCCATACCAAGTGAAGAAGAAATACAGTTGAAAAATGCTATTCGAGATGGAATAAACGATATATCTGAATAGTTTTTTCTGAAAAAATATTCGGATTTCTAAATAAAAGGGGTATTCATGGATGTTTCAAGCTTGGGAAATTTCAGAGCCACTCAAAGACAGNCATCAGAAAACAACGAAGAAATCAAAGACGNTCGAANCTTAGCATCAGTGAAGTCTCAAGTCACTACCACAGAAGAAGCTAAAACAAGCCCGATTCCTCCTGTCAATCAAANTAATGANCTGAGTGGTGAAGAAGGAAATACAACTAATCGGGAGTTAGAAACGAATCGAGTGNTCGATCTTCTAGCCTAACCAATAGCTATGTCTAGAATTAAGCAAGAACTCTTTCAGATACGATAAGTTTTTTCACACATAAATGAAAGTTATTACCAGAACACGAAGCAACTAACCTCCTCTTTACCTGAGAGTAAATCATTAAAGTATTAAGTTTAGTCCTCTAACCCAAACTTAGGATGCCGCGTACTTGTCTAGAGATAGAAGGATTTCATAAAACGTTCTGTGATCTCTTCCGGCGTATGCGTAACTCGGCCTGTTTTTGAGTCAAAACAGGGCTCCACCTTGATCAGCAAAAAAACCGGCCCTTCAGAGTTCACCAGCTTTTCAAAAGCCGGTTTTATTTCCTCTCTTTTGTCGACTCTTATCGTTTGTCGATAACCTGCACTTTTAGCAACTTGTTCAAGAGGCACCGCATGAGAAATAGAGCGTTGTCTTCCTGTTGACTCATACACTTCATTATCGATTACAACATGCAGCAAGTTTTTTGGGGCTTCGGCCGCAATCATGGCAAGGGTTCCCATAGCCATCAAAACATTACCATCTCCATCAAGCACAATCACCTTACGATTTGGCTGACATAAAGCCACACCCAACCCAATGGAAGATGCCAAACCCATAGAGCCAATCATATAAAAATTCTCTTCTCGATCTTTTAAGGAAAATGATTCTCGACAAATATAACCATTTGCATGCACTACTGGGATCTCTCCAAATAGTGGTAGTAGTTCCTGAAATGCCTCAGTGCCTTTCATCAAATAAACCTTTCTCAGCAATAAGCGTGTAAGGAACTTTTTCCTCATTGATTTTTCNNAAAGCAATTTCGAGAACCTGATCTAGGTTTTCCGGTTTTAAAACTGAGTAGCCTATACCAGCAGTTTCCAGAAGCTTTTGATCAATGTCNCCCATGATTATGTGCTCAGGAGCATCTTTTCCTCCCTGACCACGCCAGCTCATAATGACTAAAACCGGAATTCGATAAATCANATTGAGGGAGGTAAATGCATTAAGGCAATAACCCAACCCCGAGTTCTGCATCAACAATACGGGCAAAGAGCCAGAAAGATATGCTCCCGCACAAAGACCCACCGCCGCATCTTCTCGGACAGATGGAATGTATTTCGCTTNCTCAACTTCTTCCAAATACGAGATCAGGCCTGATAGCAGCGAGCAGGGAACTCCTGTGAAAAATTTAAAGTTTTCCCGAGTTAAGCGATCAATAAATGCTTGAGATGTAAGTGATGACAAGTTTGGTTCCTCTACCAATTTTGAATATTTCGTTCCCCACCATATTCGCCCTGAAGCTTATGNATAAGTTTGATATATTCGACAATACGCTTTTGACCAGGAAACTCGACCCCAAGATCTTTGGCGGCCTGGTTCGACATCGGCACACCATCTTCCCCCATAACACCTTCGCATTCGCCAAAAGAATCGATGGTCTCTGCGATTAGTTTTCCTAAGTCTAAGTTATGAATATGCCCATCTATCAGATGAAAAGTTTTTCCTGATGCCTCCGAATTACCCATGACCTTTTGAATCGCCTGCACCACTGAATCTACTGCAACATATTTNGTACTGCCTTTGAGATCAACATTNTAGTTTGTGGCAAGATAGTCAATAGTTTGAAACCATTCGGACTTATCTAGCTGTGGTCGCACCCCGTAAACGGTTACCGGCCTCAAAATAGCTAAATCAAACGCGCGACTCTTATAGTAATAGTGACAAAATCCTTCAATTGAGGANTTTATCGACCCATAAAGACTACTCGGCCAGATGGGATGGTTTTCATCCAACGGGTGTTCCTGATCTACCGAGGGAAGAATTTCCCCAAATACCGTGCATGCGCTCATAAACACTACCTGTTTTACCTTTGCCTTTTTAGCCTCTTCGAGCAAATCAAAACTGCCGTTTACATTTACCTTCACCAACTCGTCAANGGCCTGAACNGGACCAGGAAANTGNGCNAGATGNACNAGCACATCNNNATCCTGCACAAGCTTTGCAAGNGATTCNCGATCTTCNAAACCNCCGATGATGTAGTCNACATCNTCAAAAGTTTTTAAATGTTCNACCACACTACCTTCTCGGATCAAAGCCCGGATATTATATGGAGAATCTTCTAGGTTTTCTTCAATAAGTTTTTTAATAAGATGGGAACCCACCATTCCGGTGATACCGGTGAGTGCTATATTCATTCCTAACCTCCAGAAGGAGTACCTTTTCAGGCAACAGGTTTTTTAAAATGGAACTGGCCCCTCAATAAATTAAGCGGCCAGCTTTTCAATCTAAAGAATTTTTTATTATGGTGACAGGAAAAAACTAAGTCAACCTTTTTCCCTGTATCCTGCCCTAACTATCTTCCTGAATAACAGCCTGAGCTGCAGCAAGTATGGCTGTAGGAACCCGATATGGGGAACAACTAACATAATCTAAACCCAGGGTATTAAAAAAGTTAATCGAGGCTGGGTCACCTCCATGCTCTCCACACACACCTAAATGGATATTTGGTTTAACCTTTTTCCCCTTTTCAGCCGCGATGCTGATCAATTGACCCACTCCTTGCTGATCTAGAGACACAAAAGGGTCACGAGTTAGCAAACCTTTATCGAGATATTCGTTTAGGAAACTTCCTGAATCATCCCGACTGAGTCCAAAAGCCGTCTGAGTAAGGTCGTTGGTTCCAAAGGAAAAGAAATCTGCCTCCTTAGCTATATCACCCGCTGTCATGGCAGCCCTAGGTAATTCGATCATAGTACCTATTTTATAATTTAGATCCACACCGGATTTTGTAATCGCATCCTCAGCCACTTCAACAATGAGCTCACGAACAATTTTAAATTCATTAACATCTGCCACAAGTGGCACCATAATTTCTGGAAAAACTTTAACACCCTTTTTTACCTGCCTACAGGCAGCTTCTACTATAGCCCTAACCTGCATTCTGTATATATCAGGAAAAGTTATTCCAAGGCGGCAACCACGATGTCCAAGCATAGGGTTGACTTCCTTGATTGTCTCGATTTTCTTACGCAGAGAGATTGGCGAAGTTTTCATCTCTTTGGCTAGATTTTTAATTTCCGCTGGGGAGTTGGGAAGAAATTCATGTAAAGGAGGGTCTAGTAACCTTAAAGTAACTGGAAGTCCATCCATCACCTTAAAGATTTCGATAAAATCTCCACGTTGAATGGGAAGCAGTTTCTTTAGCGCCTCATCACGAACTTTCCCGTCCTCAGCAACAATCATTTTACGCACAAGGAAAATGCGTTCTTCATCAAAAAACATATGTTCCGTGCGGCACAAACCGATTCCCTGTGCTCCAAAGTCACGCGCCATCAATGCATCGTGAGGAGTATCAGCATTAGCACGAATCTGTAAAGCTCGTACTTCGCCAGCCCAAGTCATCATGCGAGTAAAGTTACTGGTCAACCGAGACTGAATCAAAGGCACTGCTCCCTCAATTAACTTACCTGTTGTTCCATCTATAGTAATTGAGTCCATTTCTTTAAGCTGAAAACCATTTAGCATACATTTTTTTCTTTTTACGTTAACATCTAAGGTGCTAACTCCTGAAACGCAAGGCTTACCCATGGCTCTAGCTACCACCGCAGCATGAGACGTCATGCCTCCCTTGGCAGTCAGAATACCCTGCGACACACTCATTCCGTGAATATCTTCCGGCGAGGTCTCCATACGTACAAGAATAACCTTTTCTTTTTTTTCAGCCATTTCCTGGGCCCGCTCGGGAGTGAAGACAACCTTTCCTACAGCCGCACCGGGTGAGGCACCCAAACCTTTTCCAAGTAATTTAATTTTCGCCTTTGGAGAAATCATCGGATGAAAGATTTGATCCAATTGGTTTGCCGGAACTCTCATTAAAGCTTCGCGTTTACTAATCAAGCCTTCGTTCACCATATCAATCGCCACCTTAATCGCCGAGGAAGCGGTACGCTTACCAGAACGCGTCTGCAATAAAAAAAGTTTTTGGTTTTCAATGGTGAACTCCAAGTCCTGCATATCCTTGTAATGGTTTTCCAGTTTTTGATAAACCTTCACCAAGTCCTGATAAACTTCCGGCATGTCTTGCTCTAATAGTTCAATCGAGTTAGGTGTTCGAATTCCTGCAACAACATCCTCACCTTGAGCGTTAAGCATATATTCTCCATAGAATTTCTTTTCGCCAGTTGCAGGATTTCGAGTAAACGCAACGCCTGTAGCAGAAGTATCTCCCATATTGCCAAACACCATGGATTGAACGGTGACCGCTGTGCCCCAGTTGTGCGGTATATCATTCAACCTTCGATATGTCCGTGCCCGTTCCGTGTTCCATGAATTGAAAACTGCCTCAACTGCAGTGCGAAGTTGTTGTATAGGGTCTTCCAAGAACTCCTCCCCCGTTACACGTGCGACCAGAGCCTTGAATTGTCTTATGAGTCCTTTCAACTCTTGGATGGTAAATTCTGTATCAAATTCGATTTTTCGTTTTAATTTCTTTTTAGTAAGAATCGCTTCGAACCGTTCTGCGGAAATGCCCAACACAACATTCCCAAACATGGAAATAAAACGGCGATATGAGTCTAAAGCAAACCATTCGTTCTTGGTACTCTTTGCCAAACCGCGAACAGTTAGGTCGTTCAATCCCAGGTTCAACACGGTATCCATCATTCCCGGCATAGAAACGCGAGCTCCAGACCTCACCGAAACAAGAAGAGGGTCAGACGCATTACCAAATTTTTTTCCGAGAACCTTTTCCAAGTCTTTCAGACGAGTAAGAATTTCATCCCACAACTTAGAAGGGAAGGTGTTTTTATTTTGGAAATAATAAATACAGGCTTCTGTACTTATTGTGAAACCAGGAGGGACCTGTATCCCCAGGGAAGCCATTTCCCCAAGGTTAGCTCCTTTGCCGCCCAAGAGATTTTTCATTTCTGCTGTACCTTCAGTATTTTTATCACCAAAGGCATATACATATTTTTTTTGTACCATATAAAAAACCCGGACCTTAAACAATTGAAAATAGAGGCTAAAACAATCTGTAATTGGATTTCGTTAGATTATCCGATGGTAAGAGGGTTTTCAACCTTTTTTCAAAATGATCCGAGAAAAATCGGCAAGCCCCGAGAAGAGAGATGAAATTTGATGCAAAAGATAAAATCGGTTGTTACGTAATGATACATCTTCCACCATAACCATAACTTCATCAAAAAATCTGTCTACCGCTGGTTTTATTTCTGAAATTTTTTCCAGAGCCTGATCAAATTCTTTTTTTTGAACATGCCGGAGTACGGGTTCATGTAGCTTCAAATAAACTTCGAATAACTTCTTTTCGGCTGGTTCATTCAATAGTAGTGGGTCTACTTCACCTTCAGCCCCTTCTTTAAGGATACTGACTACCCGGCGAAAAGCAATTGCCAAGGGTTCAAAATAAGGTTGCTTTTTTAAATCAGAAAAAGCAATGACCTTTGCTTTGATATCTACAATAGAATCTAAGCCTGTCGATAATACACAATCAATAGCATCATGCGGATATCCTTCGGCGTCCAAATGTGATTTATATCGCTGAGAAAACAAATCTAATACATTTTTTTTTATAACTTCCGGTTCCAGCTTGAGCTTAGAATCCATAGAGCGAAGGGCATCTTCAATCAAATTGATTAAGGGGACTTGCCAACCCCAACACAGAAAAATCTGGATGATACCCAGTGCATTACGTCTCAAACCATAAGGGTCTTCAGAGCCGCTTGGAATCAAGCCCACGCCAATACAACCTATAATAGTATCAAGCTTATCTGCGACAGCAATTATAGCTCCCAACTCTGACTCTGGAGGAATATCTCCGGAAAAAGCTGGGCGGTAATGTTCTTTGATTGCCTGCGCAACCTCAGGGACCTCTCCAGAGTAGGTTGCATAATATCCACCCATGATGCCCTGCAACTCTGGAAATTCATACACCATAAGAGTCATGAGATCAGCCTTACACAATCGTCCAGCTCTTAGCGCCTGCTTTTTCTTATCCGGGCAGATAAAATTAGATAAAGCCCCAGAAAGACCAGAAACTCTTTCCATTTTTTCATATAACGTCCCAAGCTTCTTCTGGAATACAACGCCTTTCATCGCACTCACGAAATCATCGAGCTTCTTCTTTTTATCCTCATTATAGAAAAATCGTGCATCTTCCAACCGAGCTCGTAAGACGCGCTCGTTACCATTCTTTATTTGATGGGTTTCAGGCATGTTACTAATCGTGATAAAGTACGGTAGTAAATTTTCTTTTTCATCCGAAACATGAAAATATTTTTGGTGATATTTCATTGTCATCACCAATAATTCCTTAGGTAGTTCCAGAAAACATGGGTCAAAATCTCCTCTGATCGCGACCGGATACTCTACTAAAAAATTGACGCTATTCAATAAACTCAAGTCCTCTTCAACAGACCCACCGGCTTCCTGAGCGAGTTTCTGTACCTGCTCAAAAATTTTTTGTTTCCTCAGTTCCGGATCGACCATCAAAAAATGTTTGGCACTCTGCTCTAAATAGGATGATAAATTTTTCACCTCAAACTTATCTGGCTTTAAAAACCTATGTCCCGGCGAGAATTTGCCGCACTCAATCCCATCAAAATTGAATTGCAAAGGCTTACCATTAAATATTGCTGTAATCCAATGCAAGGGTCGTGCAAATGGACGAGTCTTATTTTGCCAGCGCATTTTTTTTGGAAAAGGGATATTGCCAATAAATTTTGGCAGGAATTCATTGAGATGATCTTGAGTAGGCCGACCTTTTTTCTCTACACGAGCACAGACCACTTCCCCTTTGGGTGTGGTCTGCTTAGTTAAGTCAGAAACATCCAACCCTTTACCTCGGGCAAACCCTATTGCCGCTTTAGTTGGTTCCCCATGGTCGTCAAAAGCTACAGAGATACTTGGGCCTTGAAAAAAATCCACCGAGTCTTCCTGCAAGGTATCCACTCCTTTGACTGACAAAACTAATCTCCGTGGTGTACCAAGAACTTGTGGTGTACCTGCCTGAATTTGGTGGCCGGCAAAAAAAGATGCTAGCTCCTCACGCATATATATGAGGGCAGGCTCAACATATCCCGAAGGAATTTCCTCAGAACCAATTTCTATAAAAAATTCGGGCATATCATATCGTTTAGTTTAAAGCCGTGCTAAAAGATTAAAAAGAGGTTTGCTTATTAAATCATGTATCATCGCATGTATTGAAAAATATTCAAGATTATGCAATTAAAAGATATGGATGAGGCATTAAGCTTTAGCAAAATCAAACACTCTAAAACTAGTAATTAATGAGAGACTTAAAGTCTTATTGATTCATGGTGTCTTTAAATTCTGGGAACCTTTATTTTTTGAGCGCTAATATACAATTGATCCTATAGTTTATTGATTCAAGCTTGCAGCTTTTTTTATCAGTGGAAAACCCATTGCCTCCCTTTGTTGCACATAGCCCTCTGCACATGACCGGGCTAGGCTTCTGACTCGACCAATAAATCCGGTCCGCTCCGTAACACTTATTGCTCCCCTAGCATCCAACTGATTGAAGGTATGAGAACATTTTAAGGTGAAGTCGTATGCAGGCAAAGTTAGTTCCTGCGTCAACAAATTCTTCGCTTCAGCTTCATACATATCGAACCACTGAAATAACCGTTCCTTATCCGATACTTCAAAATTGTAGCGTGAGAATTGTTTTTCTGTTTCTAAGTGAACATCGCCATATAAAATATTTTTATTCCATTTAAGGTCATAGACATTGTCCACATCCTGTAGGTACATAGCAATGCGTTCCAACCCATAAGTTAGTTCAGCGGTAATCGGTTTCAAGTCTATACCTCCTACCTGCTGGAAATAAGTAAACTGTGTGATCTCCATGCCATTCAGCCAGACCTCCCAACCCAAACCCCAAGCTCCGAGTGTGGGAGACTCCCAATCGTCTTCTACAAAACGAATATCGTGTTGAAGGACATCTATCCCTAGTGAAACCAAACTATCTAGATAAAGGTCTTGCACATCTTCGGGCGATGGCTTTAATATGACCTGAAACTGGTAATAATGCTGAAGGCGGTTAGGGTTTTCCCCATATCTACCATCCGTAGGCCTGCGCGAGGGTTCAACATAAGCTGCACTGTAGGACTCTGGACCCAATACCCGAAAAAATGTGCAGGGATTAAATGTACCTGCCCCCACTTCAATATCATATGGCTGGTGCAGCGCACACCCATTTGATGACCAGTAGTTTTGAAGATTTAGAATAATGTCTTGAAAATGCATAGCCTTTGGGTTTACCAAAATCAGATGGATAAAGTCAACCCCTTACCTTGACCGCTTTGCGAGAAGCCTATTAGAAGATGAATTAAATCTGATAATATATAGCTCAAATTCTAACATGAGGTGATCATTGCATACCGTTTACAAAGCGCTTGCACCCGAAGATGTTGAAAGCATTATCAGGTACTGTCAGGATCACACTATTCAGAATGGTGGGTTATTCGAGGTTTATCCAGATGGTTTGGTAACAACGATAGTTGTTAACTCCACACATGAACCAATGGAGCATCTCCACCCCTTGGGAGCATTTTACTGCAATTTCCTCGGCCCCGGTATCATCTCCCTGGAAGAGCAAACCCCTGATCATGATAGCATGTCATCTGTTCAAAACCATATCAAAGCCATCAAGCAAACAATCGACAGCCTGATAAAAAATTCTATAAAGCGATAATTAACTTCTACAAGGCAACTTTTTCCCCGTGTATGCAGTTTTTCCTCTTAGATCTTTTGTCTCGCAAGAATACAAAATATTAATAGTGACCATCAGGTTTTATAAGGTCATTCGCCAATACGAAGTCGAACTACTTCTCCCTGATATGAAAATACTACACGATTGGATTCAATATGCATGAGGGTGGCCGATTGAATAGTATCACCCACACGGACTTTATGGTTTTTACTTTCTAGTGTGGACACAAAAATGTGATTGGAAGGACTACCTGAAGAAAAAAAGATAATTCCTTTTACTCTCAAGTTAGGGATAGAAATTCCTCGAGATACCAGCTCCTCAGCGTAAGAGTCTGGCTGTGACTGTTCAGTCTCTGTTGTAGCAGTTTGAATTAAGTCACGAATCTTATCATTTTTTGGCAATTTAGAGTCTAAGATAGGTTGAAGAGGTTTCCGAATAGGTGCCTTTTTAACTAATAGAGGATTTTTCTTTCTAACTTTTTTTTTGTCAGATTGGTGGCGTTCAGGAATCTTAGATAAGGGGATCCCCACGGTAGGCTCGACACCTTTCCTTTCAACGAGCCTCAATTTTTGTTCCGATGGCAATAAAGGTAAATAGATTTTATGATTTTCATTAGGGGCTCGTTTAAAAAAAATCAACACCACTAATATGATTATGATCAGGACCAAGCCAGTGACTAGAAAGTTTTTTCGAGAAACTTTTGCCGTTACCTGTAATTTTTGATCCTCACGAAGAACAAGCTCCTTAAGGTCTAATTCTTTTTCCATCGACCTTTTATCTTCTTCCAGTTTTTTGAGCGTCTCTAATATCGTGCTCATTGTGTCGCGCTTTCAGTAAAGAGGAAGAAGATTTACTGGAAAACCAGCTTTGGAGTGGAGTAAATCTGCAACAAATTATATAAAAGTAACTTACTGTCAGTATTAAAAACCCCGTCATCTTTAATACTGTTGTTACGCTGAAGATTTTTTACAGCTTTAACAGTTTTTGGACCATATAGTAGAGCCTCTCTGCCCTCAAAATAACCTAGAAGTCTGAGGTTTTTTTGCAACCATATTGCTTCCTTGCCTTTATAACCTACTCGAATAGACTCTGGTAGTTTTTCAAAGTCTTTCCAAAGGATAATGGCTTTACGGGTCCAAAGAGAATCAATGATCGAAAGCGGCATTTCAATTTTATCAACCGAACCAAACACTCCTTTATCACCCCTAATAGAAACAAGTGCCAGATACTTTGTCCCCTGTGCGTTCGGCAAAGCAACTTCAAGAAATGCTGGGTAGTTTAGGTTTTTCAAACGCGCTAGCGTGCCGTTGACTTCAAACGAAGACAATTGATAGTCTTCTTCGATCATTTCAAAGTCTGCCTCACTCAAGTCCTGAATATTTTCAGGGCTCACATTCCAAGCTTCCAAAATCCACTTTACAGCCTCCAACTTACTTTCCATCAAAGTCAGACTTGAAAGATAGGTCACTAATTTTTCCGGATCAACAATGTTCAGCGGTCCATTACTGGGAACCCTTCTTTGCGGAAAAGATAATTCTTTAATAAATATTTTTTCTGTCTGCAAGACTGGAGATACAGCAGCCGATGAGGTACGAGGCACCAATTGTCCTGGGACAGAAAGGTCTATCGGGTTTTCCTGAATAANTGCAGGAATATCTTTTACGCTAGGAGCGGGATTTTCATGNTCAGGTAAAGCAAAAAAAGTNAGGGCAAAAAANCCGACGCCTGCAGCCAATGCAAAAGGGAGAACCAGTCTCCAGAATTTATCAGCCCATGACTCAAGAGGTACCAACTCACCGATATCACTCACCGCTAGCTTGACGATCTTAGGGGTGATTTTCTTCGTGCTTTGAGTAAAGGCAATTAGCAGTGTGCGATCTGACACAACATTAATCATTCGAGGAATACCACGAGAGTAACGAAAAACCATCTCTACAGCCTCCCGAGAGAAACGAACCTTTCCCTTACCCAGTGCAACATTGAGACGATGTTGTATGTAACCACGCGTCTCTTCAAGGTTTAAAGGTAAAAGCTCCCATTTAATCGTGATACGCTGTCGTAATTGGCGAAGATCATCTGTAGCCAGAACCTTATCCAGCTCAGGCTGGCCTATTAGAACAATCTGAATGAGTTTTTCCGTATCGGTTTCGAGGTTGGAGAGCAATCGAAGTTGCTCAAGTACATTAGGCTGAAGATCTTGAGCTTCATCAATGATAACAACAACACGATGCCCCTTTGACCTTTCTTCTAACAGGAAACCATTCAGAACATCTACCAGTTTCTTTTTACTCTTACTTTTTCCCGGAATTCCCAATTCCGTATTGATCGTTTGAAGTAATTCTAATTCATTAATACAAGGGTTGAATATATAAGCAATATTAAAGTCTGCGCGAAGTTCCCGAAGAAAACTTCGACAGATCATCGTTTTTCCCGTTCCCACTTCCCCAACGATTTTTAAAAATCCGTTATTTTCCTGCAAACCATAAACTAGGTGGGCCAGAACTTCCTTATGCTTGGGGCTAAGGTACAGGTATTTGGGGTCCGGAGTCAGATCAAAGGGTTTCTCGGAAAACCCAAAAAAATCCTGATAAACATTTTGATGTCTCGGTTTAGTAGTATTGTCTTTTATCCCGAGAAATCTGAGCGAAGCTGATCTATTAGACTTTGTTTCGTTGGAAACAACATGGCCTTTTTTAACCTCAACAACCGCATCATAGGCTTCACGCTTATGTTTGTAGGATAAAGTATCATAAGCCTCTTGTGCTGCCTCTATCCGATCTTTGAGTGTGAGTTCATTTGTAGAAGAAGTTTTTTCTCCCGATGAATCAAACTTACTTATCAGTTTTTGATAAGCTAAGTCGATTTCCTTTTGAGTTGCTTCAGGTGGAACACCGAGTAACTGGTAATAATCAGGTAATTGAACTTCTGTAATCATAAGCGTTTAATCCTATCGGGTTGAGAACCAGTTTCTATCTATTATCTCTATGTAACCAAGCCTTAATAAACAATTGAAGTTTTATGTTTATTATTTTGGTACGATAAAAAATCAGACCACCACCATAAAAATAATAAATTTATTCTAAAAACACAAGACCCCTTCAATACCATTAGAGGTGCTCTAATGCCTTAATATACAAATAGTTGTTTGTAATGTAAACAAAAATTACACATCGTAAGTGAAGATTAGGAGTATCACGCTTAAACTAGCATTCAAGGCAGAATTTTTTGAGGACTTAAAACCGCGAACGAATCCTTACAAAAAAACTCAAATTTACTATCTCTCCAAAACCCTCTTTAAGAGATAAAAAATAATCAATTTGAACGTCTTTGTTCTGACCGGTGCCTAACTATCGAATTAGAAAAGTGAAAGGGTGAAAAATATTTCATTAAGGAAAATATATTCAATGAGAATTCAAAGTCGTGAACCTATACAATAAAATCCCAAACAAATAAACGAAAACTGTTAAGGTTAGAAAGTTGATTTTGCTACAAATCATTCAACTTTTCTTTTCAACTTAACAAACTCTTTCTAATTGTGCCTAAGATCAATGGCTATACATTGTTCAGTGGTACATTCGCCTTTCTTAAAAAAACTTCGAGGATTTGTTTCTGGTAAAGTACAACTGCAATATCCATCATGCCATCGCGGTTGAAATCAGCTCCAGTAATAGAACGAGGCTGAGAACCAACAACGTAGTTAAAGTGCGGATAAATAAATGTTCCATCTCCTCTTCCGGGAATAACCGATATACTGCCGCCTCTGCGGTTGCAAACGACAATATCGGGAACCTTATCGCCTGTTAAGTCCCCCGCAACAATATTGTGCGGACCTTTTTCTCCGGCAAAGTCTTCCAGCTTAGAGAACTCTCCTTTACCGTCTCCCATATAAATGCTAAGGCTATCCCTCATAGGACTTGATGCAATCAGATCTGTTTTTCCATCCAGATTCATATCGTGATTTACAATAAAGGAGGACTGATTGCCGCCGGTAATTTTTTTGGGTGGTAGGAATGTTCCATCTCCATTTCCGAATAACATTTTAATATGTTTCACTTTAAGGCCGTTGAGTGCAATGGCAATATCATCATTACCGTCGCTATTATAATCTTCAATGGTAATATAAGCGGGCGTAGGGCCTACCTGATATGCCTCGGCAAGTTTAAAAGTACCGTCTCCCACTCCAAGAAGAATGATCAGTTTATTGAAGCGGAGAGTTACAGCTAGATCAGTTTTATCATCGTTATTAAAATCTCCTGCTGCAACCGCAATTGGAAGCCGCCCCACCTTCACATCGGTCTTCAGTTTAAATAATCCATCTTTCTGCCCTAGAATGATGGAAACATTTCCATCACCATAATTGCACAAAGCGATATCTGGAATATGGTCTCCATTAAAGTCTGCTACATCCAAAGCGAAAGGTTCGCGGCCAGTCTCAATAGTCTGCGGATCCTTGAATGTACCGTCTCCGATACCTTCCAAAAAATTTAGGGAGTTGCCCCCTGAATTGACTACTAAAAGATCCGGAAACTCATCGTTATTCATATCGTGCGCTAAAACCACCTCGGGTTTTTTCCCCACCATATAGGAAACTGGTAAGGCGAACAAATCTGGTGAAGGCTGGCTTTGTCCACAACCAAATAGTAGAAGTGCTCCTAGTAGGGAAACAAGAGTTCTTATTTTTAATCTAACTAACTTTTTCATTAATTTTTTCCCCGATTCCAAATTAAAACGATTTTTCGTTTATACAACATGCCTCGAAACTTGTAAACGAATTTGAAAAAATGCTACAATTTTCAACAAGTTATAGCATATTTAAACCTCTATAAAATGTCCTTCCTTCAATATTACAAGTCAGTTGTATTTATTACCATTTTATTTCTTACTGGATGTCAGGGTTTTCAATTTGACCCATGGCCAGTAAATGGAAAAGGAGTTTATCACACAGTTCAAAAAGGGCAGACCCTTTACGGCATTGCTATAGCCTATGGCTTAGAT
>PAJA01000076.1 GCA_002705185.1 Nitrospina sp.
ATGGTCAAATCCTCCTGAGCAAAATTTACACATTCTTTAATAGTTCGAGAACTATGGCCAATTTCCATGCCGAATCCCCAAATTACTGATATTATGTCCTGAATAAATTTTTTTGTGAGAGGCCGGGTTTTTTCTGCAAGAAGGAACAGGAGGTCAATATCTGAAAGTGGATTAAGCTCTCCTCGTCCATAGCCTCCCACAGCTATAAGAGAAAAATCCTCAAGAACATTACCTCCGGCATAAACCTCAAGTCGAATCATCGAACGAAGGACATGCCGGATGACCTCATCAATCAGGCTAGTATGAGCTTGGATAATTTCACGTCCGCCAGTTCCTGAGCGATGCCAGCCTTTGATCTTTTTCTTCTCATCTTGTAATAATTGCTTAAATGCTTGGAAAAAGGGCAGTCTCTTTCTAGGATCGGTCGGAATATTTTGCACCTGACTTAAATCAATAGCTAGTCGGTAGTTATTTGCAGAGTTGTCCATAGGGGAAGAATAGTTCGGGAGATTTTTTCAAGAATAGACCTATTATATCAAATTTCAAACATTGTTCATTTCTTACTCAATATTGGCCAATGTTATTAAGTCCTAGTTAGTTAATGCTCTTAACTTTCTTTCTGTATCTTTTGTTGTTTTTTTTTGATGAATTGTATTGCCAAAATGCTTGACAAGAAGGGGTTAATAATTTAGCTTATCTTTTCTTCTAGCAGACATTTTATGTTGCGCTTACCTGTTATATCTGTCATTCGAGATTTGATAATTAATAATTAGACAGTTTTAGATAGATATCTTGATAGAGGTAAACAGAGTTTTATTAAAACAGACTGATCATTCAAATATTCGATTCATTTAATAGTTATTAACAGTTATTTTTTTAGTAATTTTTTCGGGGTATAAACCATGTCAGAACAGTCAGATATTATTTATACAAAAGTAGATGAAGCACCTCAGCTTGCGAGCGGGTCATTTCTCCCTATCATACAAACTTTCACCAAAGTTGCAGGTATCAATGTTGGGTCTATGGATATTTCTCTTGCTGGAAGAATAATTTCTCAATTTCCCGAGAGACTGAAACCGGAGCAGCGGATCCCGGATGATCTGGCGCGGCTGGGTGAAATGGTAATGGACCCCAATGCCAACATCATAAAGCTCCCGAATATTAGCGCCTCTAACCCTCAAATAGCGGCAGCTGTCGAAGAGTTGCGGTCTCAGGGTTATGATCTTCCAGACTATCCTGAAGACCCTAAAAATGACGAAGAAAAGGTCATTAAATCCAAATTCGACAAGGTCAAGGGTAGTGCGGTCAACCCTGTTTTAAGGCAGGGAAACTCGGATCGAAGAGCTGCCGTTGCAGTTAAAAATTACGCCAAGAGCAATCCGCACAAAATGGGCAAATGGTCGAAAGATTCTAAGTCTGATATTGCAACTATGGGTAAAGACGATTTTAGTTCGAATGAAATATCTGCGACTATTACAGATGCCATGGCTGGAAACGGCAAGATAGAGTTTACGGGTGCGGATGGTAGTACCAAAGTGATGAAAGACAACATTCCTCTTGAAGTTGGGGATGTGGTAGATGCGACCAAGATGAGCGTCAAGGCTTTAAGAGCGTTCATGAAAAAGGCAAAGGAAGAAGCCAAAAACCGTGGTGTTCTATATTCGCTACATATGAAAGCAACGATGATGAAGGTGTCTGACCCTATTATTTTTGGTCATGGTGTGACCACCTTCTTTGAAGATGTGTTCACGAAGCATGCTGACACGTTTAATAAATTAGGGATAAATGCCAATAACGGTCTGGGTGATGTCTACGCAAAAATCAAAGGACAGCCGGAAGAGAATGAAATCAAGGCAGACATTGACGCTTGCATTAAAGCAGGGCCTGAAATGGCGATGGTGGACTCTGATAAAGGAATCACCAACCTGCACGTTCCCAGTGACGTAATTATTGATGCTTCCCTGGCAGCGGCAATCCGTACTTCAGGAAAAATGTGGGGTCCTGATGGCAATGAACACGACACTCTGGCTTTGGTCCCGGATAGTAGTTATGCCGGGATTTATCAGGCAGCCATCGATTTTTGTAGAGATAACGGCGAGTTTGATCCTACTTCAATGGGCACGGTTCCCAATGTTGGCCTGATGGCTAAAAAGGCACAGGAGTATGGCTCACACGATAAAACCTTTGAAGCGTCCTCAAATGGAACCATGCGCTTTTTAGATGGTGCCGGGAATATGATGCATGAGTTGGAAGTGGAGGAGGGCGATATCTTCCGCGCTTGCCAGGTCAAGGACATTGCGATAAGGGACTGGGTAAAACTTGCAGTCAACCGATCCCGGCTCTCTGAAACCCCTGTTGTTTTCTGGCTCAATAAGGATAGGGCTCACGATGCGGAACTGATCAAAAAACTGGGAGTCTACTTAAAAGACCACGACACCAGCGGGTTAGATATTTCAACGATGTCCCCTCTAGAAGCGATGAAGCATTCGTTGCAACGAGCGAAGGACGGTAAGGATACAATTTCTGCAACGGGTAACGTTTTGCGTGATTATCTAACCGATCTGTTTCCGATTCTAGAACTGGGTACGAGCGCAAAAATGTTGTCTATTGTTCCGCTCATTAAGGGAGGCGGACTTTTCGAGACGGGTGCAGGAGGGTCCGCACCGAAACATGTCCAGCAGTTTGTTAAAGAAGGACATTTACGTTGGGAGTCACTTGGAGAATTTCTTGCGCTTTCTGAGTCTCTGGCACATTTAAGCCGGGCAAAGGGAAATAACAAGGCTCAGGTTCTAGCAGATACGCTGAATCGGGCAAGTGAAACTCTGATGGAAAATAAAAAGTCACCCGGTCGTGCGGTAGGCGAGCTAGATAATGCTGGCACACATTTTTATGAAACACTTTATTGGGCACAGGAATTGGCGAAACAAAATGATGATGCTGACCTGAAAGCAAAATTTACTCCGGTGGCTAAAGAGCTTGAGTCTAATATTGATAAAATTATTGGAGAATTGGACGCCGCACAAGGAAAGCCAAAAGATATTGGTGGTTATTACAACCCGGATGCTGCGAAGGTTGCGGTTGCTATGCGTCCTAGTGCAACATTTAATGCAATATTGGATAGCTTAAATCAGTAAGTTTGTTCTTTAAGGGGCGGTTCACGCCAGAACGGTTAATAAACAGATCAAACCTGATTTAGGTTTGTATTTTTGTGGGGGAACTGTATGTCAAGCCCAAGAAAGAAAATCACGATAGTTGGCGCGGGTCAGGTTGGTTCTACCGTTGCACAGTTAACAGCATATAAGAACCTCGGTGATGTGGTGATCATTGATATTGTCGAGGGAGTGCCACAAGGTAAAGCTCTAGATTTGCAGGAATCAAGTTGTCTGCAGGTTTTCGATAGTCTTGTGACAGGAACCAATGATTATAAAGACACAGCTAATTCGGATATCGTGGTAATTACGGCAGGGCTACCTCGTAAGCCGGGCATGAGCCGCGAAGACCTTCTTGCTACCAATGCGAAAATTGTTCAATCAGTAACAAAGCAGATCATGGAGCATTCCCGTGACCCTATAGTTATAGTGGTGTCAAATCCTTTGGATGCGATGGTTTACATGGCTAAAAAAACGGGGAATCTACCTAAGAATAAAATTATTGGCATGGCTGGCGTGCTTGACTCGGCTCGTTTGCGGACTTTTGTTTCTCTGGAACTGGGGTGCTCACTAGTTGATGTGGATGCAATGGTTCTTGGTGGTCATGGCGATTCAATGGTTCCGCTTCCTCGCTATACTACTGTTTCGGGGATCGCTATCACTGAGCTGATGGATCAAGAACAGATTGACCGTGTTGTTGAGCGCACACGAAAAGGAGGAGCAGAAATTGTTGCTCTACTAAAAACTGGTAGTGCATTCTACGCGCCTGGTGCGTCAGTGGTGAAAATGATCGAAGCAATATTACAAGACAAACGGCGTATTTTACCTTGTACGGCATATCTAGAAGGGGAATATGGCTGGAGTGGGATTTTCTTTGGGGTGCCTGTAATGATGGGTATCAATGGAATAGAGAAAGTCATTGAACTAGAAATGAAGGATGAAGAAAAGATAGCCCTAGATAAATCAGCGCAAGACGTGAAGAAAACGTGTGACGAAATAGACACTATTATCGAATCTGGGGGCTCCTAACTCCTTTCATTCATAATTAGCTTTAAGGGAATCTTTGTTTAAATTTATCAATTGCCCGATTAGAGCGGGGCTGGGTTTGTTGGTATTTTTGTAACTTCAAAGGCTTCATAAACTGATACGCCTTCCGGTTTGCCATCGCACCCCAGAGTAATGCTATCCCAGAATTTCTTTCTTGGCTTCCAGCGGGGGTAATGTTGGTCGTTGGGGTCATCCGTAACGCAAACCCGCCAAACCTTTCCTTTCAAAAGATCCTTTGAAATATCTAGAGTAATAAAATGATTCATTAGCTCTCTTTTTGCCAGTGCATCGAAAACTTCCTTAGGCGCGGTGCGTGCCTCATAATTTTGTAAGTCAGCAAAAGGTTTGAACGTGGCTCCGCCGCCACCTGAAACGATATAAATAACTCCATCCCCACTTTGGTATTTCCCAGATTTTGATTTGATAACTTTAAATCTGTTGTCTTCGACTAGGCTTAGAGGGTGAAACCGTTCGTAGGAGTGCTGATGACCGGCTAATACCAGATCGGGTTTTAATGCGTTCAACTGTTTGAGTAAGGTATCACGTTTATCAATATACCAGGCCGTGGTGAGTGCCGGTTCGTGAAAAGCAAGAATAACCCAGAGTCCTTTTTCTCTAGCTTTTTCAATACGAGGCTTCAGCCATTCGGTTGGGTCTTGCCATGGGAAACTCAAAATGACTCCTATCAACGCATTGCCAACCACCCGAGTGCCTTCAAAGTCTCGAGGTTGTGGAGTATTTTTGATAGGAGCGTCGAAACCGGAGTCAAGCGGATCGATTTTATTCCAACAACCTGAAGCTGTGGGTTTATTCTTTTTCGGGGGTAGGTCGTTATCGCCGGCAACAAAAAGACGCAGTGGATAAGGTGTGACTAAATTATTTTTAATTTCCTCTATATACCGGTTTGGGCAGGAGTCAGGAAACGGTTCNGGTTGGTAAACGAAATCACCAAGGTGCAATAAAGCATCTGGCCTTGTGTTGCGCATAGCTTTTTGTACTGCCTTGAACCCGGGTGGGTAAGCCCTTTCGCCAGTTCCGGTGTCACCAACTATGGTGATACGCGCAACTTTACCTTTATGAGATGAGTCTGCGATCTTCGGAGTATCCGATTTATTAATTGGNACACTCTCTACAAAGGATGAGTTTGCAAATAGNGNGAGACTTAGCAGAAAACCAATTTTCAAAGTAAATCGANTCATGTTTAAGACAATGCCTCCGGTAGGGTTTCAATAAAGGTACGAATCTCATCCCGCACTCTACGATAATGGCTTAATGCTTCTTGTTCCGTCTTTGCATTTTGTGCAAGTTTTGGTGGGTCGTCAAACCCAAAATGCAATACAGTGGTGGCGCAGGTAAAAACCGGACAATTTTCATCGGCGTGACCGCATAAGGTGATCACAAAATCAAATGGGATGGTTTCTACTTTTTTCACTATTTGTGAATTTTGACTAGTGATATCGACCCCGGCTTCCTGCATGACCCGAACAGCATTAATATTNAGTCCATGCGCATGGAGTCCGGCTGAAAATGCCTGAATGGTATCGTTCTTTAATTCGCGCGCCCAGCCTTCAGCCATTTGGCTTCGGCATGAGTTTCCAGTACATAAAAAAAGGATTTTCANTTTTTTAGTCATAAGGNGTAAGGATANCACATTGAGTAATATCCGNAGGTAAAGTAAAAGGATTTTTCTACTTAGAAAAAAGCTTTCTCAGTCTAATAAAGTTTCGGTCTTTTCCCTTAAGTTGAATATTTGTTTTTCGCTTGTTTTTCGCCTAAAGTGTAGGCTTAAGTTAGAAGGATTAAATCGTCATGCATCTCACTAAACGTCAACGAGAAATTTACGAATATCTCAAAGAGCATATTAGCTCCAAGGGGTATGCACCTAGCATTGTGGAAATTGGCAAACACTTCCAGCTCAGATCTCCAGCAACAGTTCACAAACACTTGAGTCATTTGGAAGAAAAAGGACTCATTAAGAAGCAACATAACTTGAGTCGGGCCATTGAGTTAGTGGACGAATCTTTGCCGGAATATCCGGTACTGGGCTCTATTGCCGCGGGTAAGCCAATTGAAGTGATAGACCATCGTGAAGTAATGGCCCTGCTTCCCAATGCTGGAGATAAGGAGATCTTCGTCCTGAGGGTTAAAGGAAGCTCGATGATAGATGACTATATTAAGGANGAAGATTATGTAATTGTGGAACGGCGTGATGTTGCTGAAAATGGNGAAACAGTGGTGGCCTTGATNGATAACGACCTAGCTACCTTGAAACGTTTTTATCGGGAAAAGGGACGGGTNCGTCTGCAACCTGCCAACCCCAATATGAAGCCGATCATTTTACGTGAAGGTGATTTTGCCATACAGGGAGTTGTAATTGGTTTATTGCGTAAGTTTGATAAATAATGCGGGAATGAGTAAAGTTNTGNATGTAGATATAGGAGCNTTTTTGTTTTGGTATAGGAGGAGTTGTCACTGCCCTAATGATTATGCAGGCTAAAAACTTNTTTTCTTCAGTGATTTCTATTTGTTCTATGCCTTAGGGGGTGCTAGGNAAAGGCGCTTTGATTTAGAGACAATATTTTTTTGTCGTTTGATGGACGCATATTTNAATCGGATTTGGGTTTTTTGTAAGCTGATAGNGGTATGCTGCCGATGGACTTNATTTGCCATGTTNCCTTTTTAGGTGTCNCTTTTCGGAGCGATTGNATTATTCCTTCTCTATTGGAAGAATTCNCTAGGNTGCGAAAACTTAGTAAGGCATANGAGAGGNTTTTGGAGACTTTTTTGAATAATCAAAANATGAGAAAAGAATTTCCGGTGATGGAGGAGTTGATCTTCTTTGATCATGCACGGGTTGCCCCGCTACCAGAGCGAGTCCGAAAAGTAGTGACGGCGTTTGTGAATGACGCTACTCGTTTTGGCACAACTCATTACGAAAACTGGATCACTGGAATTGATCAGGCTCGAAAAAATTTTGCCAAACTTATCAATGCTAGTACGGATGAGGTAGCGTTTGTTAAAAACACATCTGAAGGGCTTTCCATCGTAGCTAACGGATTGGATTGGAGCCCGGGTGATAATGTGGTTATACCAAATATCGAGTTCCCTGCTAATGTTTACCCTTGGTGGAATCTGAAACGCATCGGTGTTGAAACGCGTATGGTTGCCGCCATTAAGGGGAGGGTGTTGTTTGACGATTTGATCAAACATGTGGATGCACGAACGAGACTTATTTCTATCAGTTCAGTCGAATGTAATAGCGGATTTCGGTGTGACCTAAAGCGTATCGGCACTTTTTGTAAGGAAAAAGGTATTCTATTTTGTGTTGATGCTATTCAGAGTTTGGGCATTCTTCCTATGGATGTTAAACGAGATTACATCGATTTTCTTTCTGCAGATGGGCATAAATGGATGCTTAGTGTTGAGGGTCTGGGTGGGTTTTATATTTCGAGAGATGTTTTGGAAGAAATTTATCCAATAACAGTTGGTTGGGGAAATATGGTAAATGCAGCTGAATACATGAATTATGAGTTTGCCTTCCGACCAAATGCGCAACGCTTCGAAGAGGGTTCGCTGAACACAATGAGTATTCATGCTTTCGGGGCCGCCTTAGGCTTNTTACTTGAAACAGGCATCCACAATATTGAAAATCGAGTGATGGTTTTGGGCGATAGGATTTTAAAACAACTCAACAAGCGTGGGATAAAAATATACAGTTCAACTCTTTTCGGGGAACGCTCAGGAAACATTTCTTTCGTTATGAGCGAAGATATTAGTGAACTTTATGAGTGGATGTTCAAAAAAAAAGTCAAGCTTACGGTTCGTGATGGTCTTGTACGTCTCTCTCCACATTTTTATAATAGCGAAGATGAGGTGGATCAATTTTTTTGTCTTTTAGATGAGTATGTAAAGTTAAAACGATAATAAAATTTTAGTTTCGAAGATTATTACTGNCTTACTGAGTTACCCTGCGTGAGTTACAAAGTTTTTTATTTTTTCTTTTTCTAGGATATGCCGCGCGAGCTGTTGAGCATCCTGTATGTTTTTGAATTTATCTACCTGTACTTTGAACGTTCCCTTATTTACCAGAAACGCCTTGTAACCTTTTTTTAATAGTTTGTTCAAAAGAGTCTGGGCATAGGCTTTCTTTTTATAAGCGCCTACCTGNACAGTGAATAACTCTACTCTTGAACTGTTATTTGTGCTTTCCAATAACTTGTTTTTTACTTCAGGTTTTTGAGAATCTATGGGGGGATGTATAGCAAGGGTTGCTTTATATGTNCTTAAGGGAATCGGAGTTATGGNCTCTACATTTGTTTGGGGGNTGTTTAGATGTGGGCTCATTTCAGTTTCTACAGTCACAACTTTGTNAACGTTTGNTTCCAGAGGCACCTCGTTTTGAATTTTTTCTAGGGGTATAGGAGGCGCAAGGTTTTTANTCTTATCCNCTATNTTGCTAGTTACGGCTTTGCGAACGTTTGCTTTCAGAGGCACCTCGCTTTGTATTTTGCCTATAAGCAGGGTGGGCGAGAGTTTTTTTTTCTTATATTGTGTTTNATTTTGAGACTTTTGAGAGGTTGAGACCTGTGCCCCTTTACCCATAATAAGTTTCTCATCCCATTCAGCTTTTAGTTGCTGGACCTCTTCAATTTTCTTTAAGTCAGTTGTAGCATTTTTGGAGATNACTGTGTTTTTAAATTGAGTTTCTTTTTGTGCGTTTTCCGGTTTTTTCACCAGAGCNGTCAGTTTATCGACCATTTTCGAGGTCATCTTGCTAAGGTTAAATTTATTTGTCACAAACTGAATAGGAGCTAGCAAAGCAGTGGTGATTCCTGTTGGAATTTTGCCGATACCAGAAAAATCGTGTTCAGTTTGCTCTGCTCGCCACAGGATCTCTCCGGTCCGTGTATCTACCATTTGAACTGATACACTTAGTTCGATGGAAGAGTGCACTATAAGGTAGTTGCGTTCCACTTTGTTGATTCTGCTGAACACAATCGCATCCGCACCTAGGATTTCACCAAACTGCATGGGATTGATTTTAAGAAAGCTTCCGGGATCGTTCAAGTGGTTCTGCTTTAGCAGGCCATCTATAATATATTTCTCCAGTAAATTAAATTTTGATTGCTTGAGGTTGGCATATAAACCTTGGCGGAACATGTTTGCCATTTCCTTGTGTCCCACATTGCTAGCTTCTACAGGTAGNATGGCTACAGTTTGGTGCTTTGATAGACCGTTTAAATGACCGGATACCTTAGTCTGAAGGTTCGAAGCACATGCAGGAATTAGAGTTAACAAAAGTATAANCCCTAATGATCTACTAAGGGAGGGAATGTNTTTAGCCATAATCATAGTTAGTTAGTTGATGAGGAATCAAACTGGGCCATACCATCCTTATAAAATTTCTTNCCGGTGAGACCATTTTTGTTTTTCAAAGTACCTACTATTAGAGAACTGCTTACATCATCAGAGGATTTTATCTTATAACTGCCTGTATAAAGTCCTGGTACAATTTCTTTTAAGGGTATGTTTGACTTCCAACTTCCAATGCCGAATGACCCTGCCANCCCAGGNTCACCTTCCAAGTTCACATAAATTCGATCATTGGGTTTAAGCTTGAGGCTCGGTTTCAAGTTGGTCTCAATTTTCGTGATCTTTGGAAGACGAATTTTCTCTACCCATTTGTCAGCAGGGTCGGGGATTTCTTTCATTAGGCTGATTGAAAATATTTCTGCNGTTTTGAAGTAGGCNTGNTGTACTTTTACGTNGTCCATTTGATCCTGAATTATCTCAACAATGGTTGGAGAAAGAATTCCTGAGTAGGTGCTTTCCTTGTGTTCGGTTTCCCAAATAACATCTCCTGTTCTAAGATCAAGCATATCAATTTTTGCTTTAATAGAAGTTTCGGCGTGAATACCACCGGTAAAATTATTGGCAGATAGAACACGCCCTCGAACCACCGCATCAACTCCAAGAATTTCTCGAAGCTTTTCAGGACTCATATCTAAAATCTTTTTATTTTCAGTCAGACCAGCCTTGTTTAATTTTAAGTCAATGATTTCCAAGGGAATGTCAATATAACCGAGAAAGCTGAAGTAATTATAAAAACAGGTTCTGAACAGGTCGTTAGGAGAAACTTTTTCATGAACCGGCTCTTCAAGGGTAAATGGCAAAATTGCTACCGACCGGGGTTGCATGGCTGTATTTGTATTGCTCTGCCGAATTTCCAGATCAACTGTGCCACACCCAGACAATATAAAACTAGAAAGTGCGAGAAATAATTTTATGAATGAATAAACACGTCTCTTGCCCAAGATATTTTATCCCTCTAAATTATTGATTATTTGAGCATTGCTTCCAATTTTGGGATTAACTTACTATATGAAATCTTAATAAACTTGTCAATGCTATAAGAAACTTCCCCAATCAAACTAAGCTATA
Organism: Nitrospina sp.; assembly: GCA_002705185.1. Classification (GTDB taxonomy): domain Bacteria; phylum Nitrospinota; class Nitrospinia; order Nitrospinales; family VA-1; genus LS-NOB. The sequence continues at coordinate 10,638 of PAJA01000076.1, forward strand.
ACCTTAGATATTTATTACCCTTTGTCACTTTATATTCATGAAAATTTTTATGTCTCATTCATAATGAATTGTTGATGTTGTCCTCCGGTGTCGGTAATTATAAATTTGTCGCGATGGTGTATGGTTGGGTGCTTGATTCGAAATACCATATTTGATAGAGTTGCTGCGAGAATTAGTTAAACTAATTATGAGGACTTTCTGATGAGCAGAAAAACTGTTTGTGGTTATGTGTTTATTGCTATTTATTTGTTCCTTGGAATCGAACAGTTATTTGCGGAATCGCAAATAACTGCTGACCTTAGAGGAACCATAGACCAGGTTTTGAAAATTGTTAGTGATAAAAACCTCCAGAAAGATCCGACATTACGAAGGAAAAAACTCCGACAGGTGATTTCTCTGCGTTTCAATTATAAGCAAATGGTAATGCGTTCTCTCGCTAAGAATTATAATGAACGGAGTGATGAGGAACGTGAAGAATTTACCGGCCTTTTTAAAAAATTACTTGAAAATTCCTACGCCAGTAAAATTGAGAATTATCAGGATGAGACTATTAATTATGTAGATGAAAAAATTAAAGGCAATTATGCCATGGTCAGAACTCAAATTGTCCGTAAGGATGGTGTGATAGATGTCGACTACAAAATGCTAAAGGATAATGGTCAATGGCTGGTTTATGATTTTGTCATAGAAGGAGTTAGTCTGATCCGCAATTATAGGTCTCAGTTTTCTAAAATAATCAGTACCGAATCCTACAGGGCTTTGGTTAGCAAGTTGAGTAAAAAAATCGACGAGCTTGAAGCCAAAAACAATACGGATGCGGAAAACCTCTGAAAGATTAAGGTCTAGTGACCTACTTTAAAAGCTCCGCCCCTACCCGAATAGATCTGGCAGGAGGAACCCTCGATATATGGCCTTTGCACCTTTTTTTTGATAATCCGCCAACCTTGAACGCTGCGATTGACCTTTACGCAAAGGTTGAAATCATAACCCGAAAAGATAAGAAGATTTTTCTGACCTCACATGACTTGGGTTTGAGTGAAGAGTTTTCCTCACTGGATGCGCTGCCTGATAATCATGCCCTAGAACTTGTCGTGCGTACTTTGAAGTTCTATGCACCAAAATCAGGCCTGGAAATATTAACAAATTGCCAGGCTCCCCAAGGTTCGGGCATAGGAGGTTCCTCCGCTTTGAATGTAGCGCTAAACGGGGCGCTAAATCGATTAACCGGTCGGCGTTATGGTAGGTCAGAAATGATTAAAATCGCTATGAATATAGAGACTCAAGTAATTAAAGTGCCGGCCGGATGTCAGGATTATTTCCCCGCAATGCATGGAGGAGTTCGCAAAGTTGCTCCTGGAGTCCAAAATGTTGAGACTGAAAAATTTCCCATCAACCTTCCTGAGCTTACTCGACATTTCATTCTATGCTATACAGGCAAGCCTAGAAACTCTGGAATTAATAATTGGGAGATAACAAAAAAAGCGATAGATGGCAATCGAGCTGTTATTCGCAACCTGAAATTGATTCGTGATTGTGCCATTGAAATGGAGCAGGTGCTGAGCCGAGGACAAATTGAAAGTATAGCTCGAGTTTTTGCAAGAGAATGGAAAGTTCGAAAAAAGTTAGCTCCCAACATCAGTACTCCTCAGATGGATCAGCTTATTCGTTCTGCCATGAGAAAAGGAGCAATGGCGGGCAAGGTTTGTGGGGCCGGTGGAGGCGGGTGCATAGCTTTCATTGTGCCACCAGCCAAAAAACAATCGATAATAGAAGAACTCACCTCAAACGGAGGCCAGGTGCTTCCCTTTCATTTCGTCTCCCGTGGCCTACGCCATTAGGTTTTATCAGCTTAACCCTGAGGGCGTAGTTGCTGCGTTCAACTAAAAAAAAATTTCGATCATAAATAAAACCCCTCCTGTCTGGCACCAGTTCTTGAAAGTATTTTGCAAAACTTTACACCCTACTTAGAGTTATTAGTTGAGTTAAGCGTTAGTCTCGCCTAGCGGGCGGAATAAGACGATAAGTAGCGGAAGTAATGTGAGAGCACCGATCAAGGCTACCACCATAGCAACCCCGGTCAATAGACCGAAGTAGATGGTGGGCATGAACTCAGAAAGGGATAAAATTGAAAAACCAAGAGTGATGGTTACCGAAGTGTAGTATATGGCTTTGCCGATGCTTCCGTGGCATCGCTCCATGGACGCAAGATAATTCTGGTCTAGCTTGAATTCAGTTTCGAAACGGTGGATGTAATGGATAGTATCATCAACTGCTATACCCACTGTAATGGCGGCTATCGTGATTGTCATCATATCCAGTGGAATTCCTATCCAGCCCATGAGGCTCAATACTGTTCCCGCTGCAAGTAGGTTGGGGACGATGCCGATCAATGCCATGGGCACGCTTTTGAATAGAATCATGAACATGAGCATGATAGATAAAAAGACCATGCCGATCGTAAGAATTTGTGACCGATAGAGGCTTTGGAGCATATTGTTATAAAGCACTACCATTCCTGTAAAGTGGATGGTCTCCGGGTTAAATTTCAGCTTTTGAACAAGATGGGTGCGAATTTTTTTTATCAGTTGAGAGCGTCGTAGGCTGGGATCAGATTCGATCAATCTCATATTGATATGAACCTGGTTGGCATCTTGAGATAGGTAAGGATTGACGAGAGAATCCTTGACATTGTTAGGCATGAGTTTGCGGATCAGTGCTAGATCATAATCGTCTGGTTTTCTACCATTATCCAATTGAGTAAAAACTTTTATTAGAGTCGATATTGATTGAACTTTCCCGACTTCTGGCAAACTTTCCAAGTAGTCATGAATTTTTTCTACTCGGTCAAGCATATTAGAGTTAAACCAATAATTATTTTTCACTTCTTCCGATGCTTCTGCGAAAGGATCATCAAAAACTTCTTGTTCAGCTTCTTTCAGATAATCAAAATATTTTTGGTCTGGATTTATAATAATATCAAGGGGAGTGGTGCCTCCCAATTGTTTATCAATAACTTCCATACCCTGATAGATTTCGGTATTACTTTTAAAGTGATCAATGAAACGATTTTCTACTTCTAATTTTGCAACTCCGGCAATACTTATCAGAGCGAGAAGGACCGAACCATATAAGATGGCTTTACGGTTACGGTTAGCGAACCTAGCAATAGCGAGCGTGAAGTTGCGAGTACTGTCTTTCGAGGAACCAGGAGACTCTGGTTCCAATAGCATTAGTATTGCAGGGAAAAAGACAAAGTTTAGTCCAAACGCAAGGGCGATCCCTATGGTCATAATCCAGCCGAAGTCGATCACTGGACGAATACCACTTATAATCAGAGAAGTGAACGCAACAATTGTGGTTATCGCAGTATAAAAACATGGCTGAGCCATAAGGCGGACCGTCTGCCAGACAAGTTCTTTCTGACTTAGGCCCGGGTTGCTGTTGTTGATGTCCTGATAACGTACAATTAAATGAATAGTCAGAGACATATTGATAATGAGTAAAATAGAAACGAAATTAGATGAAATTACTGTCACTCTCCAATCCATGAACCCTAAAAAACCCACCATCATCAGAACAGTGATGATGCAACAACTGATTGGGAGAGCTACCCAGCGAAATTTTTTGAAAAATAGGCTGAGCATGAAAATCAGAAAAAATAATACTCCCAACCCAAATGTTTTAAGATCATGCTTAATAAAACCTATCATATCTGACGTGATCATAGGAACACCGCCTAAAAACATCTCAGCGTTATCTCGATGTTGGTTCATGATATTCCGCACATTTTTTATGAGTTTTTCTTCATCTTCTAAAACCTGAGCATGATAATCACTGAACTCTTGTTGGGCTTTAACAAATATCACCTTTTCTTTTTTGTCGAGGCCAGATCCATTTTTTTTGTCACGTAGGTCATTACGGCGATACATGAGCGAAAAATACTTTTCATCACGTTTAAAGTTAATACGAATAATCGTTATTTTTCCATCAGGGCTAATTAATAGATTTTTATAAATAGGGCTCTCAAGAAATTCTTTGCGTGCCATTTCCCGGTCTACTCCGAGAGTTTCCAGAGTGCGGATGTCTGTATCAAGCTTAGAAATTTCCACGCGTGGGCTGTTCAGCAGTGGGACGTTAAGGATACTATCTATCGAGTGAACCCGTTCAAGCTTAGTAAGCTCATTGCTCAGTAATCTTAAATCTTCTATCACTGTGTCAGACATCAAGTCCTTAAACGGAGCATAAGTGATGATTAGGAAGTCATCAGAGCCATAGGACTTACTGATCGTGCGATAATACTGAAGGGAGTTATCGTTTTCCAGAACCAAAGATTCAGCGGAAGCATCGAGCTTGAAACTTGAGATGTGAGATGAAAAAAAACCGACTACAAGTAAAACCATCATCAGGCTGACAAGGGGTTTTTCGACCACCCATCTTCGATAGTTGTTAGCTAATAAACTCAACAAAAAGAGAATTCCATTTTATGGTGTTCTGTTTGGGAGTGAGACATTTCTCAGAAAAACAAGTTGATTGTTTTGAGTTGCAGTAAGTTTAACTGCGTAAAATGTCTTTCAAACAAATAATGGGATGAATCATTCAATTTTTCAAGCAGTACGTCGAAAAACATCCCAGATACAATTAAGAACATTCTATACTTAACCGTCTAAATCTCCAACAGTCAAAATAAATAACCATAGTAAAAATTACAAGGATAAGCTAAAACGGCTAAGGTATAAAAAATCCCTCATTTTTTTAGAAATTTCTCCAAAGTATTCTATCGTGTTAAGATATTTCAGTTTAACTCATCATTTTGATGGCATATTTCATGAGCTCTTTCTTGAAACCTGCACTTAAATATCTCCTCATTGTCATGTGTACTTTGGCGGCCGGGCTTTCTGTTTGGCTTCTGTCAGACAAAGCACAGGAAAAGCCTGAGGCGAAATCCATCACCACTCCAATAGATTCCAAAAATGAAGCTGGGCGGTACTTACAACAAGCATCAGAAGATTTTTTTTATCATGAGTTTGACAAAGCCATTGAAAGTTATGGCAAAGCTATCATCGCCTTTGAAAAAGATAATCAACTAGAAAAAGCTGCGAAGGTTTATGAGTCTATCGGTGATCTGTATAAATTCCGTACTAGAATTAAGGAGGCCGAGGCACAATACACTTTGGCTATGCAATACCACCAAAAAATCAACAATCCTCTGGGCGAGGCCCGAGCTATGAAGCGTGCCGGCGATTTATTTTTGGAACGAGGTGAGCATGTTTCGGCAAAGGACTGGTATGCAAAAGCCACTTTACTGGTGCAAGACCTCCCTCCACATCCAACTCAAGCTGTGTTGTTTGAGAGCATGGGGCGTATTTGCTGGAAAACTGAAAAAAATATTCCTGATGCCATACGTTGGTATACCCTTGCTCGTGATAGCTTTTCTGCGTTAAAAAATCAGATGGGCTATGATCATATGACTGCTGTCCTCAATAAACTCCGCGGCTTAGAAAAGCTGAAACCCCACTAGTCAATCAATGATCAGCCAATATATAATATTTGTTTAATTTAATTTTGTTCCAATAGAATGCTTGCGAACATGATGGCGAAATTTAAATTGATTCGCAGTTGTATTCCTCGTTCACACAGTTGACAACTAGGAATGATGCAAGTCCTCAAATTTATTAAGTAAAGAGTGTTTCTGAGGTTTGATTAAACAGGGAAGGGGGAAGGATGACGAAGAAAATAATTACGAGTTGTCTTTGGTTTCTTGCGGTTCGTTGCTAGCCTCGCTAGATATTGTTTTTTCTTTTAACGTATCTTCCTCTTCGACGGTATTACCTAGCCAATCGTCGTCAGCGAAGCGGTCTGTCATAATATTTAAATCTTTTTTGTTACGCTGGATTTTTTTTAGTAACAATTTAGTTTCTTCATCCGGGAAAAGGTCGTTGAGATCGTTTTCTTCATCGGGGAACACTTCGTTTAGATCGACTTCAGGCTCTGGAAAGGGCAGTTGGTCTTGAGGTTGCATAATTTTTATTTTACTTTCTACCATCTCATGGTTTAACCCTTCTGGTTCGAGTTGGGTTTGCTCTGTTTTTTCGTTCATACTTGATTCTCCAGAATAGTTATATTTTGTATGTTACTTAAGTTTGTTGAATTAATCAAACCCTCTAGATATCGTATTCCTCTCGAACATAAAGCTTACATTTTATAATTTTCTCACATTAGTCTTTGTAATATTTTGTCATTTTTTATACCAATTTATTGAAATATTAAAAAACAATANTATTTGTCACCCAGATCCATTTAGACGAACGTGGTTATCCAAATTTCCTGCTTTACCATTTTACGGCGAGTGTAAAGTTCCTAAAGTCATAGAATGTATGGGGTAAAAATTTTAAAATCAAAAAGGAATTTGTAAGTAGAAAAACGTGATTGCTAGTTGGCGGCAAAACCATCTTTNTTAATACCTTGCTAGCCATATACCGAGGAATAGGGAGATAGTTATCATCCACATGGTGATTTTACTGAGATTGACTATTTTTTTGAGGATTTCTGGTACCGCTTTTTTGTTTTGTGGACTCAAGTCAAGATCTGAGATACGAATTCTTAATGAGAAAGTTACATACATACTGGTAAAAAATGCCCCTGCTACGAAAACCATCTTGATTCCGAATAGGTTGTAGTAGCCAGGTTTAAGACCGACTTGTGCTGAATAGTTTTCCAATAGGTAATAGACTCCTGATCCAATTAGCATAAGTAAACTGGCAAACACAGACGGTGCCATCAAGTCTAGGGTTTTATAAGCTGGAGAATTTTCATCGCGTACNGCCTGAGCTTTCTCAACCACAGGGAGATAAATTTTTAAGCAATAGATGAGACTNCCTATTGCAACCCCTGCCGCTAGCAGGTGAATAAAAATGATAATGACATTTGTCATAAAAGATTAAGGCTTACGATTTTCTAGATAGTGAATTAGTAGGCGAACGCCATAACCCGACGGACCTTTGGGGATGTAAGGTTTATCGTATCCCCATGCGGTGCCAGCAATATCAATATGGGTCCAAGGTTGCTCACCTGCGAAAGCTTTAAGGAACGCTGCACCCATGCTACTGCCTGCGCCTACGCCTGGTGACGCAATATTTTTAAGATCAGCGATATCACTTTTCGTAGCTTTTTCAAATTCTTCCCATAGTGGTAGTTCCCAAACCCGCTCGTCGGTAGCAATGCCGGATTCTTGCAACTGTTTGATCATTGACGAATTAGTTCCAATGACAGCTGCAGCCTGATGCCCTAATGCCATGAGTACGGCACCTGTAAGAGTTGCTAGGTCAATTACTTCTTTTGGTTTATAACGTTGTGCGTAGGTCAGTGCGTCTGCAAGTACTAGTCTGCCTTCTGCGTCGGTATTAAGNACCTCGATTGTTTTTCCAGACATACTTTTCAAAATGTCGCCGGGTTTGATAGCCAAGCCGTCGGGCATATTTTCTGCTGCAGCCACTATGCCGATAACGTTGATTTTTAGTTTCAGATTGGCAATGGCTTGCAGAGTTCCAATTGTTGCTGCGGCCCCAGACATATCCATCTTCATTTCGTCCATACTNGCTCCTGGTTTGAGCGAAATGCCGCCGGTATCGAAGGTGACGCCTTTNCCTACTATTACGGTTGGAGCTTTGTTTTTAGCAGCTCCAAAATACTCCAGAACTATTAGTGCAGGGGGTTCATGACTACCGCGTGAAACTCCGAGCAGTGCTCCCATACCAAGCTTTTCCATTTCTTTTTTACCCAAAACCTTGCAGGTGACCTTGCTTTTACGGGCCATTTTTTTAGCATAGTTAGCCAGATAAGTGGGGGTAGCAGTGTTGCCGGGATGAGATACCAGGTCTCTAGCCGAATGCACGGCTTCTACTATTTTTTGTGCCCGGGCGATTGCTTTTGTTAAAGCCGCCTGTCGGGTTCTTGTTGTTGNCACAAGAGTAAGATTTTGTAATCGACTTGGTAAGCTGTCTTTTTCATTTAGAGATTTGTAGTCGTCGAAATGATACAGGGCTAGCCCTGCTCCTTCGGCGACGGCCGCCGCAAGTTCTCCATAACGTGGGCCTTTGGCAATTTTATCAAAACAACTATCGTTCAAATATATGGATNCAAATTTGAAATTTGAACCTTCTGCTANTTTTGAAGCGCTTGCCGATGCTTTGCAGATTATCTCTGTGGTCAAGTCTTTTGTTTTACCGACTCCGACTAATAAAAGGTTGTCTGCCTTAAGAGAGCCGATGCCGTTGAACAAAAGGGTCTGATTAGGTTTCCCTTCAAAGCGTTTATTTTTAAATGCCCCAGAGATGGCACCGTTGAGGGCCNCATCAATTATCTTAAGAGTTCCGCTTGGTTTTCTCTCTTCTGGGCATGGCAGAATTAGGCACTCTGTTTTATGGGATAAGGGGTTATCAGATTTCTGGTTAATTTTAATCATCTTAGGATAGTTTTTCAAAAATTAGGAGGTCGNTTGACATTAATGGCCAGTCTATATTTATGATCATTGGCAATCAACCTGAATTTTCATGTTCATTTACATGGTGCTTTCAATAGCAAACGAACTGATAAGATTTTTTATAACGGAAGGAGGTGGAGTACTTTGCTGGTTTTGCGTCAAAAGTCTGATTTGGCTATAGTTCGTGAAGAATGAATCAAACCCGTTTATCAAGTCTTANCTGCTATATATAGTTCAGTTAAGTGCTCTGCCTTGNTGGTTATATTAGTGGTGTAGGAAGTTGAAAACAAGGCCTTTACAAAACTACTAAAAGCCCTACAAAATCAGNTGGCAAGCAAGGATTGACAATCCGAGTTTGGGTTACTAGAATGTCTGGAANTTTCCTGAGTTTTATGAGACATTTATGAGTCTGGTGGGTATGGAACTTACCGACTNGATACTGAGCTAATAAATAAGTAAAAACTTTCGAATAACGGAGATCGTTCATGGAAGTCGTTGAAGAACAGGGCCAGGCCGTCGCTCAAAAACAGGGCCAGATAAAAATAACCGTTTGCTTGAGTTTGAGTGGGATNGCTGAAGGGGGTCAGGAAGTTTATGACGAGTTTCAGAAGCAGATTGGCGAAATGGAGGCTAATGCAGCACTAGGTGAGAGAAANTGTGAAATGAGCCAGGTTGGCTGNAGAGGCTATTGTAGCCGCGACGTGCTAGTGGATGTTTATGTNCCGGGNGAAGATCGTGTGACTTACGAGAAAGTGAAACCAGCGATGGTCAANAACATTCTNAACGACCATATTGTTGGAGGCAAGGTATTCAAGAAGGCCGCNTCNAAAGAAGATTATTATACAANTCTGGGCAAGCAAACCCGGGTGGCNNTAGAGCACGGCGGNTCCATNGACCCTGAAANTATTGATGATTACATTAAAGTTGGTGGTTATGAATCTTTGAAAAAAGTTCTGACTACGATGAAGCCGGATGAAGTAATCGCGGAAGTTAAAAAATCTGGTTTGCGTGGCAAAGGTGGCGGTGGGTTTGTGACGGCTAACAAATGGGAAAANGCGGCTAAAGCCCCTACAGACGAAAAAGGTACTCGTTACATCATGGTCAANGGAGACGAAGGTAATCCTGCTTCTTATATGGATCGTAGTGTGATGGAAGGTGCAACGCATCAGGTTTTAGAGGGCTTATTGATTGGNGCTTATGCTATTGGCGCTACTGAAGGAATTATTTNCACCCGTTCGGATTATGCTATTGCAGTTAGACGCNTGAATATGGCAATCGAACAGGCTCGAGAGAGAGGTTTTCTCGGGGACAAAATTATGGGTTCTAATTTTAGCATTAATATTCGTGTCCATGAAGGACTTGAAGCATTTATCGGTGGTGAGTCGACAGCATTAATGCAGTCAGTTGAGGGCAAGCGTCCTTTTCCGAAAGCGCAACCNCCACATTCNTGNGATGCTGGNTTGTGGGGNAAACCGACTGTTTTGAATAATGCCGAAACTTGGGCCACGGTGCCCTCAATCATTAAGAAGGGNGCGGANTGGTACGCGTCGATGGGTAATGAGAATGCTCAAGGTTGTAAAGTTTGGGCGATTTCCGGAAATATCAAGTACAACGGATTGATGGAACTGGATATGAAAACCACTTTTGCGGAAGCTATTAATGACTATTGTGGTGGTATCCAGAAGAAAAAAGAACTCAAGGTGGTTCATGTCGGTGGGGTAACGGGCGGATTTCTTCCCCCAGAAAAAGCTGATACTGCGACGGATTACGAAAGTCTCATTGATGCAGGGGTATTGATGGGTCAAGCTAGTTTTGCTGCCTATGATGAATCGGCTTGTGTCATTGATCTATCGCTTTTTTCTATAGGATTTAATGAGGGGGAAACCTGTGGTAAGTGTACTCCTTGTAGGATTGGTCTGACGCTGATAAAAAATAAATTGACGGATATCGCTGAAGGCCGGGGTAAGCTTGAGGATCTCGATAAGCTTCAAGAATTGTGTGAGGAGATTAGCAAGACTTCATTATGTGGATTGGGGGAAACCGCACCGAAGGCGATTTTGACCGGATTGAAATATTTTCGCAAAGAATATGAGCGACATATTGTCGATCAAATTTGCGATGCTGCAAGGTGTGTTGGCCTTTACCGTTATTATGTGAAGGAAGAGGATTGTGTCGCCTGTGGTGCATGTATNAAGCCATGTCCNACAGGAGCGATTACTGGGGGTACTCGAAAAGTCGCTGCCCACATTGATATGGATTTGTGTATTAACTGCAACGCCTGCTATCAAGCATGCGGATTCTTGGCTATTGAATAAAATTTATTTTATATAAGCCTGTCGGCATTTGCCNGCAGGCTTTTTTTGTCTTCAATTAGTGACCTGTTCTAACCAAATTCGTTTTAAATATAAAAGCTCCATAGCATTGTTCTCTAGTCCTTNTATATNAGGTTTGATAAGCAGATTTTGTGCAGAAACAAAAAGGGGAATCATTGGAACCTCTTCCTCGGTAAGCAGAACTTGTGCTTCATCGTAAATCNCCTGCCGTTCTTCTAGTTTTTTCAATGCAGAGCCCATGGAGATCAGCTCATCGTAACGTGGATGCGACCATCTCAACCTGTTATTGCCACTNGTTGAGATAAACAGATTCATGAAGTTGTCGGGNTCAGGGAAATCTGCNCCCCATCCAAGNCTAAAAATCTCTGGCGGNTCTANATCNAACCGGCTAAGAAAAACTTTCCACTCCTGACTTTCGAAATCAATATGTANATTTAGGTGTTCTTTCCATTGAGCTTGAATGAATTCTCCGATGAAGTGGTTGAGATCTCCAGTGTTNAAGACTGCGGTGACTTTGGGNAACCCTTTGCCATTTGGATATCCTGCTTNTGATAATAGNGCCCTTGCCTTTTTAGCATTAAATTTTGACCCAATTTTTTCGTTGTATCCGAACATTCCCTTGGGAATCCATGATGATGANGGCAGTTCCCCTCCTTTTAAAAACTTTGGAATGCGGGANCGGTCAATGGCGTGAGCAAATGCACGNCTGACCAAAACATTGTCAAAAGGAGGCTTTTGCACATTAAAACCATAGTAATAACCTCTTAACTGAGGCTTATTACGGTACTCGGGGCTGGATTTATAGTGAGGAATCGCGACAGGTGGAAGTTCAAGATAATCGAGTTCTCCGGTTTCAAAAAGGGTNAGAGCGGTGGTGGGCTCCTGTACTACAAAAACTCGAATTTCATCTACCTGTGGCTTACCTTCGTAGTAGTGTGGGTTGGCTTTCAATACCATTTTGTATTCATGCTGCCACTCCTCCAGAGTATAAGGGCCGTTGGTGACAATATTTGCTGGTTCTGTCCAAGAGTTACCATGACGTAAAATCACATCTTCTCTGGCAGGGAACGTGACCATGAAGGTGGTGATGCTGGGAAAATAAACCACGGGTTTTTTTAAACGGACCTCAAGCACATCTGGTGCTAAAGCTCGAATTCCGACTTTATTAGGGTCAGTTATTTTTCCTGAATTATATTGCGAGGCATTTTCAATGTCGAATAAGAAGTAAGCATATTGGGCCGCCGATTCGGGAGAGAGCAATCGTTTCCAGGAATATTCAAAGTCTGAAGCTGTGACGTGTTTGCCGTCACTCCAATAAACGTCGTTACGTAAAAAAAAAGTTATAGTTTGACCGTCCTCTGAGTATTCCCATTTTTTGGCGATAGCGGGTTTGGCTTTTAATTCAGAGTCATACTGGGTGAGTCCCTCCATAATATTAGTAAGAATGGTGAAAGAAACACTATCAGTAGCTAGTGTCCAATCCAGAGTCGGTGGCTCATTTTTTATGGACATGCGAAAAACAGATTCATCTTTTGAGGTAGACGGGCTGCAACCAGTAATAAATAAAGTTATAACCAGCAAGTAGAAAGGAATAAAATAGGGAGTTGATTTCATGATGTTTTTTGTTGCTAAGTAATTGAAAAATCACTACAGGTAAATAAGAGATTGTCATCAAAACCGGTTTGTATCATGTTAGCTTAGCACAAAAAAAAATGTTGTTACTAGCTTACTAAATCTAGATAAGGTGTTGACTGGACGTCTGTTACAACGAGATAAAATAAGGAATTTTACTGATTTATCATTTAATTCTTTACTTTTCCCAGCACCTTTATAGAATGGAGTTTTTTACCTAGTTCCGGGATGGTTATGGCAGAAGATATTTCTTATATCAGAAAATGGATTAAGCGCGGTTTGAGTAAGGATAAGAAAACTCTTGATTTTTCAAACAGAGGGATCGATAACGAGACAGCTGCAGACTTGGCTGAGAATGTGGCTCTTCCAGATATAGAAATCCTTTATATTCATACCAACAAAATCAAAGATTTAGGCGTTGAGGAATTGGCTCAGTCGGAGTTTTTTGAGCCCCTTAAAGAGCTTTGGATGTATGAAAATATGGTCGGGGATGATGGAGCCATAGCTCTGGCTGAGTCAGATGCTCTAACCAGATTGAATTACCTTAGCTTATACACCAATAAAATTGGCGATGAGGGGGCGATAGCTTTGGCAAATTCTAAAAGCCTTTTCAAGCTTGAAAAACTGGACCTTTCGTTTAATCGCATTGGAGACATCGGAGCTGAGGCGCTGGCTAATTCTAATAGTCTTAAAAACTTAAAGGAATTACATCTTGATGCCAACCGAATTGGTCTCAGGGGAATGCAGGCTCTATCTGAACTATCTGGGTTAAAAAATTTAGAGGTACTAAACCTGTCTTATAACCTAATCAATCCTCAGGGTCTTGAGCTTTTACATGAGTCCAAACGTTTGCAGGAATTGAATGGTGTGAAAACGGACTACCCTCATATTGGTGGTTAATTGATGCAGTCAAAAATAAAAGACCTGAATTTCATCCAGACTCTTAATGATAGATTGATTCGCAAGGATTCTGTTCTGGATCTTTCCTATGACAGAATGGGGGATGCGGGGATCGTTTTTTTGTGCCGGAATAAAGACTTGTCTCACGTTCAAAAACTGGATTTGAGCTGGAATGAAATTACTGATCATGGACTTGCAGTTCTTGTCGGTGCAGGCGCCTTACCTGAGTTAAGACATCTTGTTCTCAATGCCAACCAGATTGGTGAAGAAGGGGCCAAAAGTCTAGCGCTTTCAAAAAATCTTCCCAACCTCGAAATCTTGGAGATGGTTAACAATCAAGTTGCCGATTTTGGAGCCTTGAGCCTTGTGAAATCTCAGTCACTATTGAGCCTTCGGTTTATTGATCTAGAAATGAATAAAGTGGGGCAACAGAAATTAACCGTATTCCCAGATGGAGCTGTAGTTTCTGAACTTCGCTTCCTTAACCTTCGTCACAACGTTGTGGGTGATGAAAGCCTTGCTGATTGGGCTCAGTCCGGTGCTTTTGAAAAGCTGGTTCAATTGAATCTGGGTTGGAATCAAATTACCGATCAAGGAGCCCGCATTNTTGCGCATTCCCCGACTTTAAGTCGCCTGGAAACTCTGGTTCTTGATTCCAATCATATTGGCAATCCGGGGGCTTTGGATATTTCAGGCTCGAAGCATTTGAATAATCTTACGCAACTTTATATGCAGGATAATAATTATAGCCGGACTGGAGAAATCGCTCTTCGGGTCATGCGTTCGAGGATTTTAGTTGAGAAGAAAAGATCTGAAAACATTCTCAATCTTAATGAACAGAGGTTGGATAACAAAGACATAGCCTCTTTAGCGCAATATGAAAAACTGAATGGTGTCACTTCTCTATCTCTACGGAATAATCACTTTGATTACTTTGGGGTCCAAGAACTAGCTAATTCTCNGTTTCTCAAAAANCTTAAATCNTTGAATTTGATGAGCAATACAGTGGGAGACAAAGGCCTTCTATTGCTTGCTGAGTCACCTAACTTGTCACAACTGGAAAGTTTGAACCTTGAAAATACAGGAATTACATCCTTGGGAATTCTTGCTCTTTCGCAGTCCTCACACCTTAATCGATTGAGGGAACTTAATTTGTGTGGCAACGACCTGAGAGAAAAAGGCTTGCATATTTTAGCCAACTCTGGAAACTTTAAGAACCTAGTAAAGCTTAGAGTATCGGGAGTTCCAGTCGGAGACTCTGGATTTCAGGCTCTTGTTCGATCTCATACTTTAAGTAAGCTTGAAGAGCTGGAAATCATGGGAAATACCATTACTAGGAAAAGCCTTGATTCTTTGGTAAGCACCTCTAAACTAGAGCAATTAAAAAGGTTGGACCTCCGAAGAAATAAACTCAAGGAAGCTGACCTCATATTTCTTGCAGATTCTCCAAAATTTCAAGATTTAGATATTCTGAGATTTTAATGCTAGTGTCTGTAAGATAAAGTTAGGTTATTAGATTGTCTGTTTAGGGGTAAGTCGTTACTACTTACCATCCAAATCTGTAACTCCGTTAAGAAAATCAAAGAGACTTTCTAGCTTAGCTAGGAGTTCTTTTTCGTCTAGACGGTGAATACGGAACGACACCGCACCAGCATGACCCCCTCCTCCCATATAAAGACTGCTAAACAATTCTTTAATTTTGCCTTCTGCCGTGCGTAGGTCGATACCAGAAAAATTAATCGCTCTTCGAATTTTGATGAAAACACAATTCTCTCTTGCGGCATTTTTCCCTTCAAAAATAATAACTCCTACATACCCTGTTTTTTCGGGTACTGAGCTCAAAAGCAAACCCATGAGATCGAAAAACCAGTCTGAATCAATTGAATTCCAAGTTCTATTCATTTTCTGATAAGTTGAAGGAAGAAGGCTTAAAAAGCCAATATTTCCTTTACTCTCAACACGCGAGTTCAATGACTTTAAACTACTTTCTTGGTCCTTTGTAACCTTATTAAGGTAATCGAGAACTTGGGCGGGGTCACCAAACTTTGAAGTTCGACAATCCTCAATTCTTTTATTATCAGCAGAGTTCCGCCAACGCGTAATGTTTTTCAGCTGCTCTCCTAATTTCTCCATCCAACGGTTGTAGTCTTCTTTGTAATGAATTACTTTGCCGCCGGTGGTGTCACCAAGTATTCCTGTGATTAGTCCCAGAATAATATTGCGTTGACTGAAGGGGTTTGGTCTTTCCGGGTTCTTATTGTAAAGCACTTCCAGAATTTCCCCAATGATCTCAGTATTGGCGTTGGCTTTACGAAATAGCTTGATACCATAGTAAGTCAATTCCTCGCTATCTGCTCCGAAGTGATGGTCAATTTCTACGACATGAGGTTTTTTTGATAATATATAATTAGAGATTTGAGAATAAAGTGGAACCAACTTTGTGTTGGCAGTATCACAAAAAATTACCATATCTATATAATTCTTAATGGTATTAATCTCTTCTTCAGTTCTGAGAATACGGATAGAATTGTATTTTATGATTTTTTCAAAAAAATCTAGATTGCCTCTAAGAGGCTCAGGAATGATAATAAAAACTTCTTTGTCCAACTGATTTAAATATAACGAAAGAGATAACATAGAACCCACAGAATCAGGATCGATATCTCCGCTGAACAAAAAACTGCTACTTGAGTTTATTAAATCAATAGCTTGGTTTATGTTTGCTTGCCAGGTTTTCCCATCGATAGGTTTTTTTTCTTTCATAATATTTTTTTCTTAAGGCTACTTTTGGAGGTCAGGAAAAATATCGCTACAGGTTTCTTGAGTGACCGATAATTAAGTTTGCAGTCGCAATTTAAATGGGAAGGGATGTTCCCAAGAGGGGGGTCTTAATAAATTCTATAACTTAGTATTAAAGCTTAGCTAAACCCAGGGTCGTCATCAAATATTTCGTTATAGTCTTCCTGGGTAACATGATCTGGTGAGGGACGGCACCAATCGAAATTAGGGTCTTCATCGGTATCGTCCAATACCTCTTTTTTGGCTTTGCTCACCCTATCTGTA
>PAJA01000077.1 GCA_002705185.1 Nitrospina sp.
ATATAATTATAAAGCATAATGATAATAAGAACTAAGATGACAGGAGCAGCTGGAGGTATCAAACCCATGATTAACTTGATAAAATTTTTCTCTTTTGATTCCGCCCACACTGCCCACTGGTAAATAATAAATCCTGGTATAGCTACTAGTACGGCTAGCCGACAGGAAACCGCTAAAGCCAAAAACGTTCCTGCCAAGAACAGGTCTCGCTTCCGTATTGCAGGGTCTTCGCTCGTCACAAAATATACCGCTGACAATAGAAAAAAGCTAGTAGCAGGCTCACTCATAAAGTCTTCCGAGTAATACCAGGCAATAGTGGAGAGCCCAAACCCGGAAACCAACAACAAACTGGTTCGGGGACTAAAATTAAACCGTTTCGTTGCAAATTGATAAATAACGAGACAACTTAAAGCTGTAATCAAAGCATTGATCATGCTTACAGAAAATTGTGTTGCCAAAGAGGCCTCAATACCTAACAAAGCTGATAAAACCTTACCAAAAATGTAAAAAGGTATTGCCAGAATACTCATGCCTAAACCATATTTAGAAAATTGTGGCCCCGGTGCACTCTCCATAGAAACAACCTCAGAAAAACTCACGCTTTGATTTTCAACCATGGCTTGGGTCAGAAAAAACATAATCTTCCCATCTGCAGACTGGATTGAGCCTTGCCCAGTCAGAGCAAAGATCGAAAAGAAAAAAAGAAATAAAAATAATTGTATTTGTGGCGTCTTCATAGCGGAAAAGAAACTAGGGCAAGAAAAATTCTAAGAATGGAGCTTCCTAACTCATTGTTTATCATAATATTTTGGGCTGGTCAAAAATTGGTCTTTGGGTTTCAGCATTTTCCTGTTACAAAGCCTTCTGAATTAAATAAACTTCTGTGCTAAGGTTTAAAAAATGCTTGCCCAAATACACGTGACATTCAAAGAAGGTGTTCTCGATCCTCAAGGGAAAACTGTGCATCATGCATTGAATGACTTGGGATATGAGGAGGTGCTAGATGTGAATATAGGCAAATATTTGGAAATAAAACTTGATCCTTCATCGGAAGAAGATGCCGAGATAAGGGTAAGGGAAATGTGTGAAAAACTCTTGGCTAACACGGTGATTGAATCCTTCCGTTTCAGCCTTGTTCCAACTGAATAACACTCCAAAACGAATCGAACCGGCATAAAATGAAGTGTGGCATTGTCGTATTCCCGGGATCCAATTGTGACCACGATTGTGATTATATTCTTAAAAATGTACTGAATCAGGAAACCCATTGGCTATGGCATAAAGAAGAGCCTAACCTGGAGTCTTTTGATTTAGTCGTGCTACCTGGCGGCTTCTCTTACGGCGATTATCTGAGGGCCGGAGCCATTGCCAGTTTTTCCCCGGTTATGAGTTCTGTTATTCGCTTTGCCAATTCAGGAGGCAAGGTCTTAGGCATCTGCAATGGATTTCAGGTTCTTCTAGAGTCTGGATTACTTCCAGGCACATTGATTCAGAACGAATCGCGGAAATTCATCTGTAAAAACGTATCTGTTCGTATTGAAAATACCAGTACCCCTTATACTCTGAACTGCGAAAAAAAACGTGTGCTTAAAATTCCAATCGCTCATCATCACGGCAGTTATTATACGGACCCAGTTTCCTTGAAAAACCTTGAAGATAAAGGACAGATTCTCTTTAGATATTGCGATATATCGGGAAACGTTTCGGCAGATTCCAATCCTAACGGTTCTGTAGGTTCAGTAGCAGGGGTGACCAATGAGCAAAAAAACGTGATGGGAATGATGCCGCATCCTGAACGTTGTGCCGACCCTCAGTTAACCGGCACGGACGGTCAACTCATCTTTAAATCTCTTATTGCAAATTGCTAATACTGTGGACAAACCGAAGAAGAATCAGCCCAGCCTTGATATCACCCCAGAGATAATCAAGGAACATGGTTTAACTGTTGACGAGTTCCGACGTATCCTTGATCTGATAGGCCGCACCCCGAACATGACGGAGTTAGGAATTTTTTCCGTCATGTGGAGCGAGCATTGTAGTTACAAAAGTTCCCGGCCTTATTTGAGGAAACTGCCAGTCGAAAGTCCCAGAGTTCTACAAGGTCCGGGTGAAAATGCAGGTGTAATAGATATTGGCAGCGGTCTCGCTGTAGCATTTAAAATTGAGAGCCACAACCACCCTTCTTTCATTGAACCTCATCAGGGTGCAGCAACAGGTGTTGGTGGAATAATGAGAGATATTTTCACTATGGGGGCACGCCCAATTGCCTTGATGAACTCTTTGCGGTTTGGCGAACTAGAGGATCCTCGAACCCGTTTCCTTCTCAATGGTGTGGTCGATGGCATCTCCAGTTACGGAAACTGCACCGGCGTACCTACTGTTGGTGGAGAAGTTTATTTTGATGCCTGTTACAACGGCAATATTCTGGTCAACGCATTCTGTCTCGGACTGGTAAAAACAGATAAAATTTTTCTGGCCGGTGCTGGTGGAGTTGGTAACCAGATTCTTTATGTTGGCTCTAAAACTGGACGTGATGGAATTCATGGTGCAAGCCTTCTGGCTTCTTCCGAGTTTGATGAAACTACAGAAGACAAACGACCGACAGTACAGGTCGGTGACCCGTTCACCGAAAAGCTATTGATCGAAGCCTGCCTAGAACTATTTCAGTGTGACTGGATCGTAGGAGTTCAGGATATGGGGGCCGCAGGGCTAACTTCATCTTCATTTGAAATGGCGCATCGGGCTGGTAACGGAGTATTTATGGATCTATCAAAAGTTCCTTTAAGAGAAGAAGGTATGATCCCTTATGAAATTTTACTCTCCGAATCTCAGGAGCGCATGCTATTCGTGGTAAAACCAGGTCATGAAAAGGAGGCTCTTGCCATTCTAAACAAATGGGGACTGGATGCAGCCATAATTGGCGAAGTGGTCGAAGAACCAAACGTCCGTATCCAGTTTCAAGAACAGGAAGTAGTAAACCTGCCTATCTCTCCAGTTGTTGATGGAGCACTGGACTTGAAACGACCTGCAAAGCGCCCCGAGTATATAGATAAGGTCGTATATACAAACCTTAGCGACTTCCTCGACTTTTCACGTGGAGATACGGCTTTAAAAAAACTTCTAGCTTGCCCTAATATCGCCAGCAAGGAATGGGTTTACGAGCAATACGACCACATGGTGGGACTGAATACGCTCATTTTACCTGGCTCAGATGCGGCTGTTCTACGAATCAAGGATACTAATAAAGCAGTGGCGATCTCCGTAGATTGCAACAGCCGCTATTGCTATCTCGACCCCTATGAGGGTGCTGCTATTGCAGTTGCCGAAGCCTGTCGAAATGTTGTCTGCTCTGGAGCCAAACCAATAGGACTTACCAATTGTCTGAATTTTGGCAATCCAGAAAAACCTGAAATTATGTGGCAGTTTCAACAGGCAGTGGAAGGGATGGGTGATGCCTGCAAGTTTTTTGATATTCCAGTGGTTAGTGGAAACGTCAGCCTCTATAATGAAACTAAAGGGGATGCTATTTACCCAACCCCCACCGTTGCAGTAGTTGGCCTAATCGAGAATCAGGAGAAGGTCATGACTCAAGGATTTAAAAAATCCGGGGATCAAATCGCCCTTATTGGTTTTACCAGGGAAGAATTAGGAGGAACTGAATACCTGAAAGTCATGTTTGATTGTAGTGAGGGAAAACCTCCCGTTCTGGATCGAAAAAAAGAGAAAAAAGTTCAAAGTTTTTGCCGGGAACTAATTCAAAAAGATCTCATTTCTTCGGCTCATGATTGTTCTGAGGGTGGATTAGCCGTCGCGGTAGCAGAGTCTTGTTTCTCGCCAGAATGTGAGACTTTAGGTGCCTCACTCATGATAGAATCCACATTAAGAAACGACTCATTGTTGTTCGGGGAAACTCAGTCGCGGATTATTGTTTCTTTTTCCAAAGAACAAATTAATAAAATTAAAGGTTTAGCCAAAGATTGTTCTGTCGACTTTTCCCTAATCGGCATAGTGGGTGGTTCTCATCTCACTATAACAATCAATGGAAAAGAAGTTGTAAAACAAGAAATCGAACTATTAAAAGAAATCTGGAAAAATTCACTGGGGAACTATGCTCGACAAACTACATGAGGAATGCGGGGTAGTAGGGGTATATGGTCACCCCGAGGCCGCTAATCTGGTTTATCTCGGACTCCACGCGCTACAACACCGTGGACAAGAAAGCGCGGGTATTGTTGCCAGCAACAACTCGAATATACATATTGAGATAGGTATGGGGCTGGTTGCAGATATCTTTAACCCAGATAGACTCCTCAAACTTCCGGGCCCTTTAGCCATTGGTCACAACCGTTATTCCACCGCAGGAAATAGCGAGTTGGTTAACGCCCAACCTTGCCTGATCAATTATTCAGCCGGATCNTTAGCANTGGCACATAATGGTAACCTTGTTAATGCTCATACTATTCGCAAANAATTGGGTGCNCAGGGAGCCATATTCCANTCTACTAACGATAGTGAAATCATCGTTCATTTNATGGCTCAGTCGAAAGCAGAAANTTTTGCAGACCGCGCCGCTGATGCCTTGAAGCAGGTAAGCGGNGCATATTCTCTTGTTCTGATGACAGAGACCGAGTTNATAGCNGCNCGNGACCCNCACGGATTTCGGCCTCTNTGNCTAGGAAAACTCGACGGAGCTTATATTTTAGCTTCAGAAACCTGTGTAATGGATCTTATCGAAGCTGAGTTTATTCGCGAAGTTGAACCAGGCGAAATGATCCTTATCAACGATCAAGGATTACAATCATTTTTTCCGTTTAAAAAAGTAGATACCAAACATTGTGTGTTTGAACACATTTATTTCGCTCGTCCTGATAGCTTTCTATTTGGAGAGCATGTTTACAGCGTACGTAAGAATATGGGCAGAGCCATGGCCCAGGAAAGCCCTGCTGAGGTCGATATCGTTGTACCTGTCCCTGACTCGGGAGTTGTGTCAGCAATGGGTTTTGCAGAAGAAAGTAACCTCCCATTTGAAATGGGTCTAATTCGAAATCATTATGTTGGAAGGACTTTCATTGAACCACAATCACAGATCCGACATTTTGGCGTGAAGCTGAAACTAAACCCAGTAAAAACAATGATAGACGGAAAACGCATTGCTATCATCGATGACTCCATAGTTCGTGGCACCACCAGTCGCAAGATTGTAAAAATGCTCCGGGATGCTGGGGCAAAGGAAGTCCACCTTCGTATTTCAGCCCCACCTATTTTGTATTCCTGTTTTTACGGCATAGATACACCCACCAAAGAAGAGTTGATCGCCCACAAGTACAACCTAGAAGAAACGCGGAAATATCTGGCCGCCGATTCTCTCTCCTATCTCAGTTTGGAAAAAATGATGGAAGTACTAAAAAATGGCAAGAAGAAGTTCTGCTCTGCCTGTTTCGATGGAAATTATCCTGTCCCAATCGACGATACAGAATTAGTCACCAATCAGTTAGGTTTATTTACGGATGACACTCCAAATAAATCCAACATGGCTTAGGGAGAAGTAGTCGCTTTAACCTGCGGTGAAACCTTAGTATCTTCTAGAAGGTTTCCAAAGCCCTTAAGTTCTTTGCGGTATAACGCCAATGATTGATCCAGTTTTCCCTGTGATTCCAGAATACGACGATAAGTACGGCGAATATTTTCATAGTCGCTCTTGCTTAAAATTAACTTCTGGTCCTTGACAGATTTCGATGGAGAAGAGGAGTGAACGACAGATATTGATTTACCTCTATCCTCAGGTTCACGAGATAACCCTGTGAATATTTTCCCCAGCGCTTCTTCCAAAGTACGTTCCATAGCAATGGAATCTTCATAACCTACTATGACACGCTTGAGTTCGGGGATCTTACCGGCATCAGCTTTAAGATAAAGGGGCCGCACATAAACCAGAGACTCTTCAATCGGAATAACCAGAAGAGTTCCTTGTATAACACTTGATCCTCGTTGGTCCCACAATGAAATCTGCCTAGAAATTTCTGCATCTTGATTGATTCGAGCCACCATCTGACTAGGACCAAACACCAATTTTTGTTTGGGAAAGGTATAAACATCTAGCTTGCCATACTGTTCTCCATCACTTCGGGCTACCATCCAGGCTGACAAATTACTCTTGCCTCTGGGAGTGTAGGGAAGCATGAGAATATATTCCTCGTTTTTCTCTCCTGGTAACTTCATAATGGTGTAATAAGGTTTCATGATGTCCCCATCAATCTCCGGAACCTCCCATTGGTCCTCCTTATTATAGAAAACCTGGGGTCGCTTCATATGGTAAGTAGCATATATATGTGTCTGAATCATAAACAAGTCAGAGGGGTAACGAATATGGCTCCTTAGGTCCTCCGGCATCTTACTCAGGTCTTGAAATAGGTCGGGAAAAATATTTTCGTAAGTCTGAATGATCGGGTCTAATTCATCAGCAATATAAAAATTCATTGAACCATCATAGGCATCGATAGAAATTTTCACCGAATTACGCACATAATTTCCGAACCGAGGAATTTTAGGGGAATATGGGAAGTGATCACTAACTGTATAGGCATCATAGAGCCATGTTAGACGGCCTTCTGAAATTACTAGGTAGGGATCATTGTCCAGCCTAAGAAATGGTGCCACTTTCTGAACTCGGTCGGTAATATTCCGGTACATCAAAACCCGACTTTCACTATTAATATCTTCAGAAAAAATTATTTTAAGGGCTTTAAACCGAGCCGCCAGAACAAGCTTACGAAAAAAAGACCCCACTTCAAAACCGCCCTTACCTTCATAGTTTTTGTATACATTTTTCTCCCCTTCGGGATAATCAAACTCCTTAGTTCCTGTATTCACAAAAACATGATCATTAGCCAATTCGCCAAAGTAAATTTCAGGCCTGTCCACCACCAAGTCTATGCTTGATTGAGGAGGAATATCTTTAATGAGTAATACTGGTAATCCTTCCGGAGTAACCTGGTTAACAGGACTTAGCGCAACTCCGTAACCATGTGTGAAAGTCAGGTGCTCGTTAATCCATGTTCGATTGGGCAGATTAGAAGAGAGCAGTTCCCTTGGTGACAACAAAGTCTGGCGGTAATCTCCATTAATTCGGTAACGATCATTGTCTACAGATTGAAACTGATAATACGTCCTGATCTCCTGAATCTGTCCAAGAGTATCAAGAAGAGGGGCCTGATCCCAGAGCCGGATATTTTCGATAGTAGTCGCATTTAGCCGGACACTTTCGGCTGTCAAGGAAGCAGAACCTGAAAGCTCATGTGTTTTCGTCTGGTTCAGGCCATATGCTTTTAATGCACCTGAAATAGTGTGTTCGATATAAGGGGCCTCCTTGACCAACTCGTTGGGAACCACAACAAATTTCTGTAAAATTTTTGGGTATAAATTAGCTATAAAAAAAACCAGCGCTAACCCTATACCTGAAAACATTACCTTCTTCATACCGGGTCGGATAAGCCCCATAAATGAAAATAGCGAAGCCACAAGAGAAGCAAACGATAATATGTACAGAACAGGAATTTTCCCCTTGTCATCGGAGAATCCGATCCCGGCAATCAAGCTACCTCCCTCAGTCAGTAATTCATAACGCTGGAGATAGAACTCACTGGCGAACAAAAGAAAAAATAAGCCCACAAGTCCAGATAGAGTTCGCCTTGCATCAGGAAGAAGAACCACCCCAGTCGGCCCAATATAAATAAAACGTTTAAAAAAATAAATCAACCCCACTCCGAGGGAAAGTACAATCATCGTTTCCCACAATATAGACTTCACCAATAGCCAGAGAGGCAGGGTAAAGAAGTAAAAGGATATATCTTTGCCATAAATTGGGTCAATTTCACCATACGGAGAGGCGTTTAAGTATTGCAAAAGAGTTTCCCATTGTTGAGCCATAACTAGACCAGTCATTACTGACAAGACTAAGGGTGCTACCAAAATTAGAAGCTTTAAGTTGCTCGCCATGGCATTAAGCACTGGCACTTCCTGACGCACTTGATCTGATAGTAAAATAGGCAGATGAGAAGTTTTTCTGTAAACCTGATTTAAGAACCCAAATGTCAAAAGGAAAAATAAAGTAGCTGTCAAGACCCCAAACCCAACCTGTGATACCAATACCGTCCACAATACAGAGGTAAAACCATGACTTTCAAACCACATCCAATCTACATAAAAAGAAAGAATCTTATCAGCAAATAGTGAACCTGCAAAAACTACAGCAGCTAAAATGAACAACCACTTCTTAATTATCTCCATCGTTTCACCTTAATTTTCTTTCCATTTTATTGAACAGCCCATTGAGGGGATTTGTTCGAAAGGAATCTCTTTACCGGCAATAATATAATCCAAAGCCTCTTTTAAGTCTCTTTGGGTCACTTTTTCTTCATGCTCCCAGTCATCATCAATTCTGCCTCGGTAGATAAGCTTCCGTTCCAAACCATAGACATAAATATCTGGCGTGCAAACAGCATTATAGGCTCTGGCCGTCTGCTGAGAATAATCGAACAAATAGGGAAAATTAATACCCTTTTCTCTCGTAATTATCTGCATATTTTCCAAAGAGTCATCCGGGTAGCGCTNCGCATCATTCGAGTTGATACCAACTAACTGAACACCTCGGTACTCTGTCTCTTTCTGCAAATCAATCAACCGTTGCAAAACAGCCTTTACATAAGGGCAATGATTGCACATGAATATGATAACTAAGAGAGTCTTATCTGCAAAACTTTCCAGGGAGTAAACCTTTGAGTCCGAACCAGAAAGCTCAAAATTAACGGCTGGAGTTCCTAATGGAACCATNGTGGAATGCATTAAACCCATTATAAATTTTTAGNNCGATAATTCTTAACCATTANATAGCCTCTTTAAAANCGTTGATTGAAGAACCNTCGCATACTNCTAATAAAAACTAAAAATTAAATAGAGNCATGCTATCAGTCTTTAGTCACTGCCTCAATATAAAACTATGGTTTTTAAANCTTAAGACTTACAGCTCATTCCCGTAACTCGGCAGGTATAACAGGCCGAGTGTCCCAAGGGAAAGGNATGCAAAGTTTCATCAATAGTATTTCCCATGCGAGCCTTAGGATTATCTACAAGAATAGGGCANACATAAACTCCCTCTCCTGTAGCCATGCGCGATGTTGCACATTGGAGTTGAGTGATATCAAAACTTTCGAAGCATGCTTGCGTTACGCGCTCTTTGATATTATANGGACGTTCATTTTCGGCCAATTTNCCTAGCATAAAACCCGGTAGTATCTTGATTTTTGGTTGCGATACACNGTTAGCCTTTAGAAANTNGATNAANTTNAATTCCATTTCGNCGTCCTTCTCGATTTCCCANGAGCGGGTNATAGTNAGTATCGGAGAAAATCCTGCTTGGGCAAGGTTNCTGATTCCTGCAACGGCTTTCCTGTATGCATTTTTTCCGCGTATGGCATCGTTTGCCACTTCCTCAAAATTTTCCATGCTCACTCTGAAACGCAAAGGGTAGTCGGATGCATCCTGAATTGATCTCAACCGCAGTGCTTTCTCAGCAGTGATCTGTGTACCGTTAGTCAGAACATCAAGCGGGCCATAGCTCAGTATCGCAACAAGAATTTCAAAAATCTCTGGATTGATAAAAACTTCACCGCCAGTAATGTAATAATCTTTCACTCTCAAAGCTTCAGATTCTTTTAGCCTTTCTTTAACCTGAGACAAAGTCATCATAGCAATGGTATCATTCTTCGGGCTGCAACTGATAAAGCAATGCGTGCATTCCAGATTACANAGCGTGCCGCCAACCTGCAACCATAACGTCTCAAGGCTCTTTAAGGGGACTTCGGGAACAATACTGATATTTCTTTTTTTTAATTGAGTGTCCATATCAAGTCAATACTTAGCAAGAATAAGAAGACAGTATCTTTATCTTTAAAAAAATATATTCTCTNTCCTACGAATCATTATTACCAAAGTNCTTGGCCAATTAACATTAATAATTCTTAATAGTTTTAAAGGCGTCGTTCCTAATAGTAGACTGAAAAAGTTATAAACCTGCCGACTCAAAAGAATCACTAATATTACGGATACGTAGTTTGCGTCGGAGTGCCGCAAAACCGGCTGAGGTTTTTTTCCCAAACCCAGACCTATAGACCGGAGTCACGGCAAGCCGTGCTTGAAGCGGATCTTCGGTAAAAAACCGGGTATCGAGGGGACTCAGAAAACGGCATGTTGGATACAACCACTTTAATGGCAGTCGGTTGCGTTGAACCGCCTTGTCCATATGCTCCGCTAGTTCAACCAGGTGAGGGTATCCTTCAGAATTTGCACTACTACCACTTTGTAAATAGGTTAAAGGAATGATCCCTGAGCCTGACAATCGATCAAAAACTTCCTTATATTGCGAAATAGGTTCCGGTCCCAAAATCAGATCAGTCCAGACTGTGCCTGGCTGAAAAACCCCTGCTGCATATTCTAAAGCAGAATGAACCTGTTGTTCCGTCATCTTTTTCTTAGATTTGACCGTTCCGAAAAAACCGCCTANNGGAAAATTAATTATATCGAACCCAGATGCATACATAAGATCAATGGTGCCGGAGTTAGAAGGTGGAAAGCCTTTCAGAGCAACAAAGGTGTTAAATCTTTTTTTTATCGCTTCCACAAGAGGGGCAAGTCGATCAAACCCTCGGTCCGCCTCATCACAAAAATCCATATTTANTTGCACTAGATCTGCAACTCCCTCTTCAAAAGCAGACTGAATTACAGACAGGATGGCTTCAATAGGCATACTCAGCTTTTTACCCTGACCAATGGCACGGAGGAAAATGTTCAGACAATAACCATCAAGACAGATATTTTCAGAAACCGGAGTACGTTGCTTCAATTGCTGTTTTAGAAATTGTGGAATCGTTATGATACCAACATCAATTTCTCCTTCTCTCATATGAAGACGTAAACGATCTTCATGGCAGATCAATTTTGGCCCATCTTTTCCCGGAGCATTCAAATGGGCCTTTACAATAAAGTCATCCGCCAACGCCAGAGTGACTTCTTCGCCCGGTTCACCAGAACAAAGCCCACCGGCAACCTCAGAGAGCCCAAGTAGTATTGGGGGGACTGTAATCCCTCTCTGAATTAGCCCCAGCTTTATTTGTCCATGATAAATTTTATCCATAGCCATCATTGACCCAGAATTTTTTTATGGATGTCACCAAACCCGCCGGATGACATGACTAGCACCACATCGCCACTCTCAGTGTTTTCGGCCATAAAAGCAACAATGTCATCCACTTCCCTAATAAAATGGGCATCACACCCTTTTTCTCGCAGACAATTCACAACCTCCTCGGGATCTAATCTTTCATCTTCGCTAATCTTTTCAGGCGCAAACAAACCAGCAATAATCACGCGGTCCGCAACAAAAAAACTATCAGGGAAATCCTGTTCAAAAACCTTTCTTTTTGAGGTTGCAGACCGGGGTTCAAACACGGCCCACAGGCGTTGACCTGGATAAGCTTCTTTGACTGCTTCCAAGGTTTTACGAATAGCCGTCGGGTGATGGGCAAAATCATCCAGCACCGTTACACCGTTTTTAATNCCAACAACCTCTTGCCGTCTTTTGATTCCTTCAAAATTTTTAAAAGCCGAATTTATTTCATCGACGGTCACACCTAACTTCAGGCACAGCGCTGCAACTGACGCAGCATTTTCAGCATTATGTTGTCCAATCATAGCCAATTGAAAGTTTGCTTTTTTCACACCTTGGTAAGAAAGTGAAAAGTAACAGTAACCGGCCTCAAACCTGTAATCCCCGATCAACCAATCCGCACCATCGAGATAGCCATATGTCTCGACTTTGCAAACAGCACCCCCCAACACATCCTGAATATTTATATCTCCATGTTTAACCAGTATAACTCCTTCGGGACGAATTAGACTCACATACTTGCAGAAAGCATCTTTAATCTGATCCAGATCCTCAAAAATATCGGCGTGGTCAAACTCAATACCCGTCAAAATTGACGCATCAGGGCGATAATGTAGAAATTTAGGCCCTTTATCAAAGAAAGCACTGTCATACTCATCGCCTTCTGTCACAAAATAATCCCCTTCTGGCACCTGATGGTTGTTGTGAAAATTTTTTAACCAACCTCCCACCATGAAACCAGGTTTCCTCCCAGATGCCTGAAGCACCCAACTTAAAAGTGACGAAGTGGTAGTTTTTCCATGAGTTCCGGTCACCACCAGAGATTTCCGACCACTAAGGAAAAAACGTGCAATGGCTGAGGGAAAAGATGTGTAATCTATCCCGGCTCTCAGAACGGCCTGTACTTCTTCATTAGATTTAGATACTGCGTTGCCTATAATTACCAAGTCAATATCATCCTTAATATTTTCCTTTCGGTAACCAGATAGAACAGGAATTCCCGCATTTTCGAGAAGAGTACTCATGGGCGGATAAATATTAGTATCAGACCCTGATACCTGATAACCAGAGCCTTTCAACAACCCCGCCAGAGCCGCCATACCAGTACCACAAACTGCTATAAGGTAAATTTTTTTAATGTCTTTGGATTCCATAGAGAGCAGGCATTGTAGAAACAACCCAGTACAAAGTCAACCAGATGGAGTACAACAAAAAATTAACCAGTCGAGATCAAGTCTATTGCTATCTTTGCACCTGGCAGGCTAATAAAATAGCTCCTTAAGCTCTGAAAGATCGTCAATAGAGCAATCCGGCTTAGCCAAAGCAATCTCCTCTGGATCGCCAAACCCATAGTTGACTATACAGGTGAAGACTCCTGCAGCTTTACCGGCTTCAAGGTCCACCAGACTATCGCCGACTAACAATGTTTGTTCCGAGGAGCATTGGAAGCGATCAAGTAAATACAGTAATCCTTCAGGGTCAGGTTTTTTGGATTTTAAGCTGTCGCCACCAAGAATAGCATCGAAGAAATCTAGACTTCCAAGGGATGCCAGTATGTGCCGAACAAACTCTTCGGGCTTGTTCGAGCAAATGGCCTGCTTTTTATCACAGAAATGATCGAGTATTTCTCGGCCAGAAGGATAAAAATTTGTCTGGTTTATAAGATTTTTAGAGTAATGCTTGCGAAACAATTCCACTGCTAGCGCAAGATCAACACAACCCGTNCCACTTATCGCCTGGTCCATCAATTTTTCNACTCCCTTACCAACATACGTTCGAATAGTCTCACGACTAAGAGCTCTTAGCCCCAGTTCATTCAAAGAAAGGTTGACAGCATCCGCAATATCAAAGAGGGTATCAACAAGCGTACCGTCAAAGTCATATACAATAAGAGAGATTCTATATTTATTCATCTAGCCGGCTTGGGTGAATATCAACGGGCGATCGCTCACGATGAAGAAAGAGATGTGGAGCTGCAATGGATTATCAAATAAAGTAAAACGATGACGGACAACAACATACCATTGCAATCAGTCCTATTTTAAACCATTGCAACAATTTCATTCCCCTAAGGGATTGATCAACTGGCTACTAGTTTGATTCGTAGCGATGGGCCTTAACGATATTTTTTTCGTCAAACAAAATAACTAGTCCTTTTGACTGGCCTTCTCCAATTGCCTGCCAAGTATCAACTTGATAAGTCCACATTGTGTATCTATTTTCAGTCCCCTCTTTATACGGAACACCAAACCAATCTAGAACTTGAAGCTGGGTTGTAAGGTTGTTTTGAATTTTTGTAATTTTGGAGCTGTCAAAATCTTTCCCGACCGTACCACAACCGACCGCAAGTGGAAGTATAAATAGGGACAGGAGAATAGTGCGTAACAGTTTCATAAGTCTCTCCTCAATTCTGGTTAAAACATAAACTTGATTATAGAGAGTGTAACAAACCTACTACAATAAGTATAATTTAGGTAATAACAGCTACGCCAAATGCGTCTCAGAGAAATTCGTCAGNCATGATTATATGGGTGATGCTTACGGTATTCGGTCAAAATATTGTCAATCCGTTTGTGAGACTTGTTCGGCAATCGTCCACCAATATGAGAAACCACCTGCGCCGCNCAATAAGAACCAATGATGGCCGAGTCAGTCAAACCCAGATCATTGATCAAGCCATACAGGGCTCCAGCAGCATAGAGATCTCCCGCCCCTGTNGTATCTACTGCATCTACAGGAAAGGCCCCAACTTGCAAAGGCGCATGACTATTTTTCCCAGCAAGTGAGCCTTTNGANCCTAAGGTCAAAAACAAGGTATCAACGCAAGCTAACAACTTATCAAATGCCTTGCGAGAATCTATTTCTCCAGTCATGGCTTGAGCTTCTACTTCATTACAAAATAGAATATCTACGTTCCCTTGAATAAAGTCTGTCAGACTGTCCTTAAAAGTATTGACGACAAACGCGTCACTCAGAGTAAAAGCGACTGGTATGCTTTTGTTTTTAGCAATCTTNGCAATTTCGAGCCCAGNCTTACGAGTATCTTCTCCAGTCCACAAATAGCCTTCCACATAAACTGCCTTAGCATTCTGAATAATAGTTTCATCCACATTATTGGGGTGAAGCATTGACGAGACACCAAGGTTTGTCAGCATCGTCCGCTCTGCATCTGGCGTGATGAGAATCACACAAGTGCCAGTACCCTCTTTATCAGAACCTGGTCCATTAAACCCAACTTGGCATGATCGCATGTCCTCTGTGTAATATTTTCCATTATCATCATTAGCCACACAACCTAGGTAATAAGACTTAGCACCCAGGACACTGGCTCCATGAATGGTATTAGCNGCGGAACCTCCAGANGAAAGCTTGCGTGGTTTTGATTTTAGGGCATTTAAAACTTTTTCCTGCTCGTCTGCTGAAGACAGGGTCATGCCACCTTTAGTTACTGATATTTCTTCCACAAAAGAATCATCTACCTGAACTTCAATATCTACCAATGCATTGCCTATCCCGACTAAATCGTAATTCATATAGTAATNTTTTTAGTGATTCAAATTGTTAATGATTTATTCGGCTCTAACAAAAATTGTTAATTCACCGGTTTCACAAACATCTTATATGCGATGAGGCCAAATAATATTACACCCGCAACAAAAAAAGCTCCTCCGGATNCCTGAGCTATTAAAGCAATAGACTCCTTAGCAGCACCAGTTGATCCCATNCCAGGAGCCAAAAACCCGGCTACCAACCAAAAGATTCCATATCCTAAGCTACCCAAACTACTGAGCAGGGAAACTACTAATTGTGCAAACACCGGAAAATTCAACCAGGCCACCAGGAGTGAAAATGCAATACTAATAACACCCATAGTCTGGGAGTGCAGATGAGCACGTTTCATATACACCCATGATTTTTTGATCACCTTTTTGGCTTTTGCTTGATCGTCCTGATAAACTTCNGACAACACGTCTTCAGCATCGAATTTAAAGATATCTTTAATGGTATCTTCACAGCAACCAAAGGACAGTCCCATTACTCCACCAAACAGGATTGCTATCATAGCAACTAAAACTCCGTATTTGATATGCGAAAAATCTATCATGCGTTCACCCTGAAACTTGATTANCAATACTCTCTTAGCACAGACTCGCTAATGCTTCGATATTTGTCAATTGTAAAATTATTTTTAACAGCGTAGTATTTTCTCTAATGAAAAATCTCGGCCATAAAATAAAAATAATTTTTATTCTACATACGCTCTGTTTCTTATTCACTGCCCCCCTCACAGTAATGGCCGAGAATCAGGAAAAAGGTGTTTTATTATTTCAAAGAAAAGTCAAAAAAATCCTAAATAACTCCTGCCTTAAAAAAAATAACTTTGGTATTAAAGTTTATTCTCTAGACCGTGGCGAAGCCATTATTGAATTGCGTGCTAAAAAATTATTTATTCCAGCTTCGAATTTGAAAATTCTCACCACAGCCGTTGCACTCGAAACCCTTGGGCCAAATTACCGTTTTCCAACAAGTCTCTTTACAGATGGAAATTTAGAAGATGAGGTATTAAATGGCAATCTTTATATACAGGGTCATGGAGACCCTAAGTTTGTAACCGAACAAATGTGGCTCCTGGTCAACAAATTAAGAAATCTTCCCATACGTAAAATCACAGGAAATATTATTGGCGATGATTCATTTTTCGACAACAAAAAACGAGTTAAAACATGGATAAAGAACCCCGGTGCTCAGGCCTATGAAGCTCCTCTGGGAGCATTATCTTTCAATTTTAATACTGTCCAGGCTTATGTAAGCCCTGGCATTAAAGCAGGGAACAAACCAAAGATTATTATCGAGCCAGATACAGAATATATCACTCTCGACAATCAAGCAAAAACCCTAAAACCCGGCAAACGTAATCGACTAATCGTCAATAGAGTGGAGCATAATGGATTTGATGAGATAACAGTTTCAGGAGGAATTACACTGAGCCAAGCTCGCGCCCAATATTTCTTAAATATTACCGACCCCACCCAATACACCCTGAGTGTGCTTAAAAAATATCTTGCTCATGCGGGCATCAAGTTTACAGGAAAAATTGAACAAAGAAGAGTTCCTGAAGGAGCCATGAAACTATTAACTCACGATTCAGAACCTCTTACACTGGCACTTCAAGGCTTAAATAAATTCAGCAATAATTTTGTGGCAGAACAAATTTTAAAAACCATAGGAGCTGAAAAGTATGGTCAACCTGGAACTACTCTGAAAGGCCTTAAAGCTTTTAAGGAATATTTGATAAAACTGGGATACCAACAGAATCAGTATCAAGTTCTCGATGGCTCCGGCTTATCACGACAAAACCGATTATCACCACAGATAATTATTGATGTCCTCCGTCATGTCAAAAATGACTTGGGTGTCTATCCCGAATTTGTTTCCGCGCTGGGTGTAAT
This sequence comes from Nitrospina sp., assembly GCA_002705185.1. Classification (GTDB taxonomy): domain Bacteria; phylum Nitrospinota; class Nitrospinia; order Nitrospinales; family VA-1; genus LS-NOB. The sequence continues at coordinate 16,891 of PAJA01000077.1, forward strand.
GGGCGTGGATGGGAATGTCAAAAATAGAATGCGAGGAGTAAAGAGCTCGGAACGGGCAAGAGTTAAGACCGGAACTCTAAATTTTGTCAGTGCACTTTCCGGTTACTTTCAGTCTCGAGATGATGAAACTTTTGCTTTCTCAATTTTGATGAATAGTTTGAAATGTTCTAATGGCAGGATCAAAAAACTACAAGACCAAATAATACGTGAAGGGCTAAAATTAAGACGTATTCCAACAGGCAGCATAATCACTGAGAAGAAAGAAAAAAAATCATCCTCTTCAATTCTGGCTCCTTAAAACACTTATATCTTATCCGCCAAAAACCTTACGATTTTCCTTGCGATCTTCTTCTAAAATTTTTTTCCAATCTCTTTTTACATGGGGAGCAGCTAAAAAATCTTCATAAATAGATTTTGCCAGTTCCATACGGTCAATACCTTCTGGTGCAACCTGTATATCTAACTGAGCCAGAGCCATATCAAAATCTCTATCCAACAAAGCCGCAGAATCCATACCACATTCTTTTAATGCCTGACGAACAGTAGCTGGATCAGTACCAAAACGTCTTGCGATTTCATTGAGGTTAGTAGGTCGGTATTCTTTTTTAGGGCCAATACCCAAATGATACCCACAGAACAGGTTGAAAGCATCAAGTCCACCTGTCAATGGCTTTTCCAAGGCAGACCCCACTTTTGCTGAGGCAGAATAATTAGCAGACTGCTTTGAAGGAGTCCTTATTCTTCCATTGCCTCTACTCCCTCTCTCCTGGTAGGACGTTTTTTCCCCACTCGAACCATTTGTGTTACTAACATTATTCCTCTTTTGACGATAAGGGTTCTTACCATTTTGAGGTTTGCGATTATTACCTGAACCCGAGCTATTTCTGTTGGCTATACTTATATGAGAAGTCAACGCCTGAGAAGAAGAAGGCCCGGAGGAAACCCAGGGATGGATTCCGCCTTTTCTCTGAGCTGGTTTTTGACTTTGAGTGTTACCTTGGTTGTGGTTTTTACCGGGTGCATTTCCCTGGCGATTCTGAGGTTTCCTAGGATTCCCCCCATTTTTCCTAAATGATCCTGTTTTTTTCAAAACGTGATTCCTTTACTTATAAAATGAAGTCTCATGATTATGATCATCCTCTTTATTCTTAAATTTTTTTATTGGGTTAATTGCTCAAGCTCATCCACCAAAGCAGAAAATTTTGCCAAAGCAGTTTTAACCGGTTCAGGTGAAAGCATATCCACTCCGGCAGATTTCAAAAGATCTATCGGATATTTAGACCCTCCTGATTTTAAAAAGCCGAGATAATCGTTCAGTTCCGTCTCTCCCCCAGAAGTAACCCGGTCGGCCAGTGCATAAGCTGCAGAAATACCAGTAGCATATTTATAAACATAAAAACTGAAATAAAAATGCGGGATACGAAAACATTCCAGTGACAGGCAATCATCGAGAACAACCCCAGAACCAAAATAACGCTCCAGAAGATTTCTGTAAATCTTTTTAAAGGATTCTAGCGTCAAAGGCTCATTACCTTCCATCGCCTTATACACCTGATGTTCGAATTCGGCAAACATGGTCTGCCTATATAATGTACCGCGAAAGTTATCAATCTCCCTGCAAATGAGATAAACCCTCATATCCGGCGCTATATCTTGGCTCAAGAAATGGCGAGTTAATAGTGCCTCGTTAAACGTAGAAGCCACCTCTGCCACAAAAATAGTGTAATCAGAGTACAAGTAAGGCTGATTTTTTCTAGAGTAAAATGAGTGCATCGAATGCCCAGCCTCGTGAGCCAAAGTATAAGCACTGTTGATATTGTCTTCACGGTAATTCATGAGAATAAATGGATTAGAATCGTAACACCCCGATGAGTAAGCTCCACTCCGCTTACCCTTATTTTCATAACGGTCTGTCCAACGGTCTACAGATAAACCGCATCCAAGTTGTTCGACGTACTCATTACCCAAAGGGTTAAGAGCAGATTTGATTTCTTCAACCGCTTTATCGAAAGACATATTCCATTTCATGTCCTTAACTAGCGGAACATTGCAATCATAAATATGCAGTTCATCAAGGTTTAGCAGACGTTTTCTTAAGTCAAAGTATTTATAAAGAGGATCAAGGTTCTGGTGCACTGATTCAAGCAGGTTGTCATAAACCTCTACCGGAATATTTTCAGAAAATAACGCCTTGGCTCGATAACTTGTAAACTTTTTGGTCCGCGAATAAAACAAGTCTTTTCTTATACTACCAGCAAGTAAGGTGGAATAAGTATATTGATGTGACTCATAAGCCTTGTAGTAAGTATTAAAAGCATCCCGCCTAACCCTGCGGTCATAACTCTGAATAATACTCTGAAAGCTTCCGTGAGTCAGAGTGACTGTCTCACCCTTTTCATCCTCAATTTCTCCAAGCTTAAGATCAGCATTATCGAGCATGTCAAAAACATCCCGCATGCCCCTTCCCATTTCGCCAGAAGCGGCTAAGAGCGCCTCCTCTTTTTCAGAAAGGGTGTGAGCTCGGTAACGCAAAATCTTTTCAAGATGAAACCGGTAAAACTCCAGCTCCTTATCAGTCAAAAATTCATGCATCATCTCATCAGGAATAGACATAATTTCCGAACGTATAAAACTGGACGCTCTACTCGCCTCATTGACTAGCATCATGACCTTCTCAAAGTTCCCCTGATAAAGCGTGCTAGTTTTATCCTCATCATTTTTAAGATGAGCAAACGTATAAAGCTTTTCCAACTGACGGGAAAATTTCATATCGAACTCAAGGCATGCCTTAAGTTTTAGGGCAGATTCACCCAAAGTGCCAGCAAAGGAAGCATACTTTTCAACTTCTGCTTCCAATTCAGCGAGCTCAGTGCTCCAGACATCGTCCAATGAGTATAAACCTGTCAAATCCCATTGGGACTCAATACTCACTTCACTACGCACAATAGTTCCTGATTGGGCATCCATAGTTTAGGATGAGTGGGGAAACATATGTCTCCCAAATATAATTAGCATTCTTTACCGTGTTGCCTTTTCAATAGTTTTTAAATGAATTTCAAGTTTGACCTGTTTATCAGAAAGGGTAGCTTTCCTTTTCTCATCTTTTTCGATGACTTCTGCAGGCGCTTTCTTAACAAAATTCGGGTTGGAGAGTTTCTTATCTAAAAATATGAGGTCTTTTTCAATTTTTTTCAACTCTTTTTCTATACGACCTCGTTCTTCCTCGAAATCCATCATACCTTCAAGGGGAATAATTAGGTCCATTTCACCCAATACCGAAGATGCTGACACCTTAGGTTTTTCGATTTTTGGACCAATTGTTATTTGATCCAATCGGGCTAAATCGCAAATAAAGCCGGAGTACTTTGTTAACATGGCCTCCAAGTTTGCATGGCGAGTTTTGATTAAGGCCTTTAATTTCAGCCCTGGATTCAGATTCATTTCACCACGTATATTTCTTACCCCCGTAATGACTTCCATAATCTTTCCCATGTCTTTTTCCACATCCTTATCACTTTTGGTAGCATCAAATTTGGGGAAAGCGCTTACCATAATACTGTCTCCATTTTTGGGAAGTTTCTGCCATATCTCTTCTGTGATAAACGGCATAAACGGATGCAAAAGTTTTAAGGCCGCTTCCAATACATGAACAAGAACATTTTGTGCGGCTATTTTCCCAGGACCATCTTCCTGCAATCGGGGTTTGGCAAACTCAATATACCAATCGCAATATTCATTCCATATAAATTTATAGACTGCCAGAGAAGCATCGTTGAATTTAAAATTCTCCAAAGCTTGATTAACTTCCTGCGTAGTGCTGTTCAGTCGGCTCAAAATCCACTGATCAGCAATAGATAGTTCTGCATGTTCATTTAGTTGGCAGGTCCCTTGATATCCGTCCAGATTCATAAATACAAACCTAGAAGCATTCCAAAGTTTGTTACAGAAATTCCGATAACCTTCAATACGTTCCTCAGCCAGCTTTATATCTCGACCTTGAGCAGCAAAAGCCGCCAGCGTAAATCGCAAAGCATCTGTACCATACTCGTCCATGACAGCCAAAGGATCTATCACGTTCCCTTTCGTCTTGCTCATTTTCTGACCTTCCGCATCACGGATCAAAGCATGGATATAAACATGATGAAAAGGAACATTATCCATGAACTTGATTCCCATCATTATCATTCGTGCTACCCAGAAAAACAGGATATCGAATCCAGTACAAAGAACTGATGTAGGATAAAATCGGTTAAGCGTTTCCGTTTTTTCTGGCCAACCTAATGTTGAAAATGGCCAGAGAGCAGAGCTAAACCAAGTGTCTAGCACGTCGGTCTCCTGCTCTAAGTCAACTGAAGCACAAGCCAAACAACTTTCTGGGGTCTCGCGATCCACCCGAATTTCCCCACAGTCCTTACATGTCCATGCAGGTATCTGGTGTCCCCACCAGATTTGTCGAGAAATGCACCAGTCACGAATGTTTTCCATCCACTCAAAATAGGTGTTTTCCCAGAATTTCGGAACAATTTTAATGGTGCCGTCTCTGACAGCCTTAATCGCGGGCTCTGCCAAAGGCTTAGCTTTCACAAACCATTGCTTGGACAAATAAGGCTCGACCACCATTCTACACCGGTAGCAATGACCAACGGAATGATTCAGGTTTTCTATTTTTAAAAGGACTCCTGCTTGTTTTAGATCGTTCACTAGTTTCTTTCGACACTCAAAACGATCCAACCCTTCATACGCCAGACCCGCTTGGGCATTCATAGCGCCACTCGAGTCCATCACGTTGACATAAGCAAGGTTATGCCGCCTTCCGATTTCAAAGTCATTAGGATCATGAGCCGGTGTTACCTTTAGAGCCCCTGTGCCAAAAGAAGTGTCTACATAACTGTCTTCGATGAGTGGAATTTCTCTATTTATAATAGGTACTATTAACGTCTTACCCTTGAATGCTGTATAACGCTCATCTTCTGGGTTGATCGCTACAGCAGTATCTCCCAGCATAGTTTCTGGTCGGGTGGTGGCAATAGTAATAGAACCTTGACCATCTTTAAAAGGATACCTTAAATGATAAAGATGACCTTCAGTGTCTGCATGTTCAACTTCCAAATCGGAGAGCGCGGTATGACAGCGGGGACACCAGTTGATAATATAGTCACCCTTATAAATCAACCCTTCTTCATAAAGTGTGACAAAAACTTCTCTAACCGCTTTAGATAATCCTTCATCCATGGTGAAGCGATCTCGTTCCCAATCGAGCGAACTGCCGAGCTTTTTCAATTGTCCTGTAATAGCGCCTCCCGATTCGTCACGCCACTTCCATACACGCTCAATAAACGCATCTCGACCCAGCTTCTGTCTATCAGTTCCTTCAGCATGTAGTTGACGTTCGACCACATTCTGGGTAGCAATTCCGGCATGGTCTGTACCTGGTTGCCACAAGGAGTTAAACCCTTGCATACGTTTCCATCGAACAAGAATATCCTGCAAGGTATTGTTGAATGCATGACCAATGTGCAAACGCCCCGTTATATTGGGAGGTGGTATGACTATAGAGAAAGACTGATTGTCAAGCGTCTCATCAGCATGATAAAAATTCTTTTTTTGCCAGAATTGCCCCCAGCGTTTTTCTACTTCTGCTGGTTCATAATGCTTATCCAATTGAATCATTCGATATAAAAACTTTCTTACAAGCAAACATAATAAATACTCTCCGCTTTAATCAAAAAATACGAGGAGAGCTTTAAGAAATCACGAGCTTTATATTTCAGGAGCCTCTATAATTGAGGAAGAATATCTATAATATAATATCGGGGCACAAAATAGACTAATACATATCCTGCTTTTTAATTTTTTCTATCTCTTCTCGAATCATTTTGCGGGTAATTTCTGGTGCAACTTCTCTTACCACCTCACGGATGGTTTTTAAAATCACCTCAGATAAGCCAAAGAACTCCTGTTCAAGCGAAGTGCTTAATGCTCTTTTCATTACCTGCTTGACTTCTTCAGCAATCAATTGACTAAAGCGGTCATCTCCAGATTCGTATCCCCAATCCTTGGAACGCAAATTACTGGTATCCAAACCCCGTTCCTGATCAGAAAATCCTGAAATATAATCCAGGTTCTCTTTTATATCTTCTGGAGTTACAGGTCGTCTACCCACCTCGGAAAACGCGCCCGGCGCTATAATCTCTAAAAGATCTTCCGGCTCCGGAACGATTCCACCCAAGGATGAAAGCTCAGGGCGCTTATACTCTTGGTTGACTTGCCGTGAGTTACTTCCCATAGCAAGCTCCTTAAACGTGGAATTCAAATCATCCATATCGTCTATCTTGCGCGGACGAACCTCGGCAAATATTTCAGGTTCCTCGACATAGCCTTCCGGTTTATCTGGGCCAACACCTGAAAAAACTTCGGTCTCTTTTATATCTGGATCAGGAGACTGTGCAGACTCTTTAAGCTCTTCAACACCACGAATCATTTGATCTAAAATATCATCATCAGCTTTAGATAAAGCGTCAGGTGCTGGCAATTCTTCTTCCAAGTTATAAGGTTCCTGCAGAAACCCAGAAAGCTCCAGTTCGCTATTTATTGCGTCAGGGGTTCCAGCTTTCGAAGACTTCTCCTCATCTTCCAAACCTGAGTTTTTAATTCCATCCGCAGATAGCTGTTCAACTGAATCTAACAACTCATCGAGGCTCGGTTCCTTCTGCGACTCTAACACCTTTAGGGTATCTAAATCTTCAGCCATCACTTCCACATCTGGTTGCCCGACGATCTTAGAGCTTGCAAGTTCAAGTTCAACAGAGTTCTCGGTCAAGTCAGTTTCAGATAGCATACCTTCATCATTAAATGAGCCATCCAGCAAACTTTTGACCATCTTCACAATATCATCAGACTTGAAGGGTTTCGAAATATGGTTGTTCGCTCCACATGTTTGATAGCGCTGCTCATCAAAACCTTCAAAATCGCTAGCTAGAAGCAGAACCTTTATATCGTTTGTTTCCGGAGAACCCTTTATTTTTTTGCTCAACTCGAAACCATTAAGGCCAGGCATATCTACATCGGCCAAAACAATATCAGGATTAAATTTCGCAATTCTATCGAAAGCTTCCTGACCATCTCCAACACCTTCAACCTCCACATCCTCATTTTCAAAGGCTATGGAAACAATTTTTTGGATTGTGACGCTATTGTCAGCAACTAAAAGTCTGAATGCCATGAAACTCAAGCCTTTGTGGTTTTGAAAAGAACCTCAGAAAGGACAACCATACCTCCCCTTAGCAGAAGAGGCATAAATCAACAACTTATTACTCCAAGTCAACTCTTTTGTAGCCCAATAAATTTGCCGCAAAATAACCACTCGCAGTTTGTTGGTATGGTAGGGGAAACCATTCAAACTCAACTATTTAAGTATAACATAAAATGCAAAACCACAAAAAATATTACCGGCAAAAACCCATTCGATCTTTAACATTATTGAAAAGTTTTAGATAGAGTGTGCCCGGAGTCTATGTTCTAATAAGGATAACATTTTAAGGATCAATTAGTTGGAGGGATTTAGACCTTGATTCGTTTGCAGTTAATACGCTACTTAATAAAAATCAACATATCAAAATATATCAGTGCGATGCTTTTATTTTGTGCATTGCTGTCTTTCTTACCCTCTGGCGCATCAGCCCTTTATCTTCAAATTGATGGAGTCGCTGATATTAAATCCAGTTTCAGCGAAGGCTGTTCATCCATCACAGATATAGCTAGCCAGGCAGAACGCCAGAAAATAGATGTGGTCTTATTTGGAGACTATGCACGTAACTCCATTGAGTATGGAGTTAAACCATTTGAAAAAATTTTCAAAGATATTCATCAAGGACCTTCGGTGCTCAATCGAGGAATTGGAGGATATTTATCAGAAATTAAAGATAGCGACCGCAAGTTTGACCGCACCCTATTGATTCCAGGAGTAGAAGCCATTCCCTTCTATTTTTGGACTGGAAACAACTACGATAAAAATCTCATAGCCCATAATTTTGGTAAGCATTTACTAGTTTTTGGAATGCCTTCCGCACAAGATTATGAACAATTACCTCTACCTAACAGCAATTTCTCAAAAAAATATACGCATGAGTTTCTCAATAAATTCATAATTATCAGTTTCATCTTTCTCTTGACAGTCTGGGCTGTCTACAGAAGTTATGTACGCAAAGCTACAGTACCCCTGATGTTGTTCTTCGCTCTGTTGGCTCTGAACAATCACCCGTTTCAAAGCTCTCCCTTCGACCCATACAAAGGCGATCAGGGTATAAAACCTTATCAAAATTTAATAGATTATGCGACGTCCAAAGGCGCGTTGGTCTTTTGGAATCACATGGAAGCCACTTCCGGAATTAGCCAAAAAGACACTCTACCTCTGGAAACTCTGCCATATCCAGATGACCTTTTAAAAACACAAAACTATACCGGGTTCCAGGTCGTAGGCGACAAGCCCATCGGTCAAACTGATCCAGGCCAGCAATGGGATCAGGTGCTGATGGAATACCTAGATGGCAAGCGAGAGCAACCGGTGTGGGGAATTGGAAGCAATGATTATCTTTGCGAAAACCAAAATGAGGATAGTTTAGGCTCAACGCGCACTATTTTTCTTGTGCGAGAAAGCAATAATGTCACTGTGCTCGATGCAATGAGAAAGGGCCGAATGTACGCCGTCCGTCAAACTGACGCCAACCGACTTTCACTCGATGAATTTGTAGTCAAAGATCAAAAAGCTGGGAACCAAGTCACAATGGGGGAGGAACTCGTTGCAACAGATTTTCCTGATATTAATATTAAACTTCGCTCTGTTAAGGGAGGAAACAAAACAGCTCAAATTCAGATCATCCGGAATGGAGCACTCGTCAAAGAAGAAACCGTTTCCTTACCTTATGAGCTGGCATGGAGAGATCTCAGTATCGATCGAATTAAACCTGTTTACTATCGAGTCAAAGCGATAGTCTCTCCCACAGACCATTTGGTTTCCAATCCTATTTTTATTAAGTTCTCGAAAAATATAGGCGTGGATGTCGCTTCAATCCCAACACCCAAATTCTCCCCAGTAACATCCGCCCCCATCATGCACAAACCAGTCGTTTCATCTACCGTTCCGGTTAAACAACCAAAGGCTCCTAGCGTTGCAATGCTTTCCGGTGCCTCATCTCCTAAAATATCGACTCCATCAGCGCCTAGTCCGTCACACCAGGAAGAACCTCTTTCGCCGAAACCGATTTCACAACCTGTTTTGACTAGAGTAACTCCAGCCAAAATTGCAGTACCTGCGCAAAAAAAACTTCCCGAGGTGAAGCCTAATTCAGGAAAACTCCTGATGGTGATGACCAATGGAGTGGAGTTAAAAAAGGGCCCTGGAAAAGTTTTTTCAAACATCACCAAACTCCATAAAGGGGAGGAGGTTAATTTCGTGAGAAGAACGAATATCGAGTTTAATAACAAGAACTGGCTAATGGTAAAACACAAAAACCGATCTGGATATGTCTGGGAAGGTTTAGTTCGATGGACGGAGAGCTCTGCAGATAAGAAACAATAGTTTTCACCATCGAGCAAATCGTGGCGTTGCATAGAAACGAACAGTTTCCAACTTCTATTATTATTCCGAAGCACAAAAAATTTTACAAACTTATACAACGCTTTGTTAGCTCATAAACACTATGGAAACTAACCTAACACCTATTGGTAATTATTTATCTTATTTCCTTTATTCAACTGATAGAGGAAAAGAGTTTTGTCTTCACTAACTTTTTGTGGGTCCATACCGCGTAAGCAAAACCGGTAGGAGACAATTCTTACGGAAGGCTTTAATTTCTTTAGAATTTCTGGAAACAATTGATCCATCGCCTGGTGAGTTAAATAAAGATAAAGAACATCAGCCGAACTAGGATCAAAGTCAAATAAGTTTCCTCGAGTAATAACAACCTTATCACCGACTCTATTAATTCGAGCCCATAGGCGAGCAAAATAAACTTTTATTGGATCAATCTCAACACCGATTGAGTTTGCAGAAAATTGTTTTGTCGCAGTAATCAGAACCCTTCCTTCACCACATCCGAGATCGCAAAAGTTTTCTCCAGGTCGAACCTCAGCGAATCGTAAAATCCGCTGAATCGTTCTAGGCAGGAGAGGATGCCAAGGAGCACCAAAAAATATCGGCAGCACAACCATTGCAGCTAGAACTAACAAAAAGAATACTATAAATGCGATATGAAATTCTGACACACTAAATTATTTTTGCATTAAAAGTTAAGAAGTTTTATACCTCTGAAAAATCGCTTTTAGCTACGCTATCAATCTTCTCTATAGCAACTATTAGGTTATCCCATTCCTGCATCAGGTTTTTTTCTTCAGCCTTTAGGGTTATTTGTTCTTCTAAAGCTCCCAATAACCGAGATTTCTGATTTTCTTTATATATGCTGGTATCTGCAAGCCGCGATTGCAAGGTCTCATTAATTTGCATTAAAACCTCTAAACGAGACTCAACTTCAGCCAACCTTGCTTGTAAAGGTTTTAGGTTTTTATAGCGCTGGTTTCGCTCTTCAGCCTCCCTTTTTTTCTGTTCTCTGTTTAACTTTGCCGAAGATGAATTCTTTGCTATCACTGAAGAAACTTCAACAATCGTATTCTCTTTTGATTTAGCCCACTCATAATCACTATAGTCACCGGTATACTCTTTAATTGCTCCCGCCTCTACTTCCCAAACCTTGTTAATAAAGCCATCCAGGAAAAAGCGGTCATGAGAAATGACTACGAGACTACCATCATAATCAGATAGCACCGCGGCCAAATGCTCTCGCGATCTCATATCTAAATGGTTTGTCGGCTCATCAAACAAAACCAAAGAAGGAGGAGATATTGCACTAGTATTTCCAATCTTTGAAGATCCTTCACCACAGAGCATACGCGCCAATGCCAGTCTCGAGCGCTCGCCTCCGGACAAGACTGAAACTTTCTTATCTACATCATCACCAGCAAACAAAAATGCTCCAAGAATATTTCGTTTCTCCGTGAGCAGAAGTGCTGGCGCTGACTCCTCCAGGGATTGAAAAACCGTATGGTTGAAATCCAACGTTTCACCTTGATGCTGAGCAAAGTAAGACCTAGAAACATTCGCTCCAAGCTTAACTGTCCCTCTATCCGGTTGGAGCACACCCGCCATCAGCTTTAGAAGAGTAGACTTGCCTGCGCCATTCTCACCCACCAGCGCTACTTTCCATCCTCTTTCAAGAGTGATGGAAAAATTATCATACACATTAAGTGCTCCATACTTTTTGCAAACCCCTTCGATCTCCAGCACATTTCTCCCTGTCCTCACTGGTTGTGGAAAACGGAAGTGAACCGCCTTTGAACTCTGTGCAGTTTGCACTCGTTCTATTTTATCTAGCATTTTGATACGGCTTTGTACTTGAGTGGCCTTGGTATTTTTTGCCCGAAACCTTTCTATAAATCGTTCCACCTCGGCAATTTTTCGTCTTTGGTTAGAGGCCTGTGACTCCAGCAAAGCTTCCTTCTCTGCTTTTTGTTTTTCGTAGTCGTCATAGTTTCCGGAATAAACCGATAGAGAACCACGATCTAGTTCAACAATCCGGCTAACCAGAGAATTTAAAAATCTGCGATCATGAGAAATAATTAGGACACTACCTTGGTGAGCTTTCAGGAAAGATTCTAGCCAGACCACCGAACGCAAGTCTAAATGATTGGACGGTTCATCCAGTAAAAGAATATCAGGGTTTTGCAATAACAAGCGTGCAAGTTCGCAACGCATTCTCCAACCGCCAGAAAGATGATTGAGAGATTGTGCCAGTTGTTTAAGTTTAAATCCTAGCCCCTGAAGAATAATTTTTGCCTGAGCCTCCCTATCATACCCCCCTAAACGTTCGAATTCGTGTTGTAAATCTCCATATCGATCAAAAAAAGCCTGGCCCGACTCTAAACTCTCCATTTCAGTTTTTATCTTAAGAAAATGCGGGTCTCCAAGCACCACTCTTTCTAGAACTGTTTCACTTCCACCTTCCATTTCTTGTTCCAGTAAACCCAGACGCAGACCTTTTCGAAGAGTCACCTTACCCTTGTCTGGCATGGTCTTTCCGGTTATTACTTTAAAGAACGTAGTCTTTCCAGTACCGTTTTCGCCGACCAGCCCAACCTTTTCTCCAGGGCGTAAATGAAAGCTTACATCCTCAAATAGTGCCTTGGACCCAAATTGTTTACTGACTTGTTCGACAAATATCACGAGGTGCCTTTATATTTATTTAGAGTTTTGTTCTAAGTTTTGGGTTAAACGCTTCTCGCAAACCTTCACCGCAAAGATTAAAAGCCAGCACCACAACTAAAATGGTAAGTCCTGGAATGAATGTCAGCCAAGGCGCATCAAATAAAAACGTTTTACCATCAGCAAGAATATTCCCCCAGGTAGCGTCAGGAGGTTGCACGCCGAAACCCAAAAAACTCAAACTAGATTCGGTCAATATTGCCGTAGCTACACCAATACTAGCGGAAACTAGAACCGGGGCAATCGCGTTAGGCACCATATGAATAAAAATGATCCGCCATGCAGGAATCGCTTGGCTCTTAGCAGCGACAACAAAGTCCTGGTCCCTGAGAGACAAAAACTCTGCTCGAACAAATCTGGCTATTCCCATCCAACTGGTCAAGCCAATCACGATCATGATGTTGTAAATACTTGGTGGCAACAATGCAACCACAGTCAGAATTAAAAAAAAACTAGGGAAACAAAGCATGATATCGACAAAACCCATGATAAGGGTATCCACAGTGATAAACCCCAGCTTCACCCTGCCATAAAAGCCTGCCAGTCCGCCAAAGAAAACCCCAACCGTCAAAGATATCGCCACCGCTACGAAACCCACAGTCAGAGAAACAAAGCTTCCCTCCATCATACGGGCAAACACATCCCGTCCTAGTTCGTCTGTGCCTAGCAAGTAAACTCCCATGAAGGGAACATCTTCTTTTACAGAAACCTTGCTTGCATATGGAGTGAGTGGCGGTAGAAACTTTTCTGACAACCTTACAGTTTTTGGGTCGAAAATAACTATGTTCTGAGTCAAAACCTTGCCCATTATAGCAAAGGCAAATAAAGCAATTAAAAACCAATAGCTGGCATATGCCATACTATTTCTTTTTAAAATAGACCAACGCTCCTGAAACAAGCCTTTAGAAGGCGGCAAAGTATCAGCATTGATAATCTGTTCGTTCATAAGGTTCACCTAAAACTTTATACGCGGATCTGCCACGCCGTATAGAATGTCAGAAATCAATGTGCCGAGTAAAACTAGAATCGCTGAGAAAAAAGTGAGTGTCAGGATTACGGGAAAATCTCTCGCCAGAATGGCTTCGAATCCCAATCGCCCCATCCCCGGCCATGCAAAAATGGTTTCAAAGATCACCGAACCTCCTATTAATCCCGGAATTGTCAGCCCAAACATTGTGATAAACGGCAGGAGCGCATTTCGCAATCCATGACGGTAAATAACTTGATCTTCAGACAGTCCCTTGGCACGAGCTGTGCGCATATAGTCTTGATGAATCACTTCCAACATCTGCGAACGAACGTAGCGCGATAACACAGCCATTCCTCCAACAGCTGAAACAATTGCAGGAAGCGTCAAATGCCAAACGCGGTCTAAAAACTTAAATAATACCGGAGCTTCTTCCAGGCCGAAGGTTCTCATCCCGATAACAGGAACGTCAAAAGTTTTGACCATGAAAATGATTAACAAGTAAGCCAAAAAAAAACCAGGAATGGAGATCAGTGCATAAGAAAGAAAAGTGCTGATACGATCAAATATAGAATCACGATTCAATGCCGCTTTAATGCCAACAGGAAAAGCCAAAAACCAGATGATCATCATGCTTACCATAAATAACGGGAGAGAATTAATGAACCGATTCCAGATTTTTTTCAAAACCGGCTGGTTATCCTTAAAGGATTTCAGTTCTCCAGTAAACAAGTCCCTCACCCAAAAAAAATATTGTATGTGGAGAGGTTCATCTAGATGATAGGCCGCTCGAATTCGCTGAATATCTTCAGCTTTCATCCTCGGATTGGAAGGGTCAACCAGTGCAGGTTCTCCAGGAGCTAAATGAATGACCGAGTGTGAAATGATGGAAATAAAAATCAGCAGGATAAACCTCTGCCAAATATTCCTAATAATAAAGTTGATCAATGTTGCCTCTATAGCCAATAGGAAGTTATAATTTCGTTCATGGACATTCTACAACTCAGCCACTATCTGGACAACCTTTTGGAAATTCCATCCATTAACGATGCCCCCAATGCCCTAAACGGACTTCAAGTTCAAAACACGGGCGAAATAAAAAAAATTGGACTGGCAGTAGATTTGTGCCAAGCCACCATTGACTTGGCTATCAAAAAAAACTGTCAGATGCTGTTTGTACATCATGGAGTTTTCTGGGGGGGACTGCAACAGGTTCGCGGTCCTTTTTATAAAAAAATCTCTTCCATGATTAGAGCTAACCTAGGTCTGTATTCAGCTCATATCCCCCTTGATCTGCATCCTGTGTTGGGTAACAACCGAGCACTGGCCGATTTGATCGGGCTAAAAAATCTAGAGCCATTTGGCGAATATGACGGCATAAAAATCGGTTTCAAAGGCACAATCAATAAAAAATCTGCTGAAACTTTGTCACAGGATTTGACGGAAAAACTAGGCTCACCTGTCAAAGTAATTGGCGCAGGAGATATTCAATCCATCGGACTCGTAACCGGTGGGGCTGCAGATATCGTCCAACAGGCTAGCAGCGAGGGGCTAGATGCCTTCATCACAGGCGAAGGAGCTAACCATCACTATCATGAAGCCATCGAGGGTAAATGTATATTAATTTTTGCCGGTCATTATGCCACCGAAACTGGAGGAGTAAAGTCAGTTGGGCTTCATTTGGAACAAAAGTTTCAAATAGTCACAGAGTTTCTTGACTACCCAACAGGTCTTTGACCATTGATATTAAAAATCCTTAAGCAATGATTTCAAGCCATAACGATAGTCGGGGTACTGCAGGTTCACCCCGAGTTCTTGTTTAATTTTATTGTTAGAAATTCGCTTATTGGTGGTGTAAAAACCACGGGCAGTGGGAGAAAGATCAGCCTGCTCATAAGACTCTATAGTCGGTGGTTCTACACCTAGTAAACTGCAGGCATACTCTACAGCCTCTGCTGGAGGCGAAGGACAGTCATCACTGACATTGTATACTTCCCCCGGTTGGGGATTTTTCATCGAAGCTTCCAGCGTCTGCGCAAGATCATCAGAATGAATGCGTGAAAAAACCAAGCCAGGCTTATCAATCCGCCGGGCACGCCCCTGTCTTACAGAAACCAAAAGATTCCTACCGGGGCCATAAATACCTACACAACGAAAAATCATGACTGACAGGTCATGATCTTTGCCTATCTTGAGCCAGGCTGACTCTACTTCGATACGCTGACGATTACGATTCGAAGTGGCTCGTAAAGGTGAAGACTCATCTACCCAAGCACCTTGATTATCACCATAAACTCCGGTTGAAGAGATATAACCGATCCATCGCAAATGTCTGGTCCTAGAAATTTCTTTAGAGAAGTCTTTCAGAACTACATCGCCTGAAGGCTGAGGAGGAATTGTGATTAAAAGATGTGTAGATCGGGAAATAGCTTCAGAAATTTCCTGTGTTGGGTTAGCACCATCATAAGGAATAACTGAAATGTTTTTCAGTTTGACCTCATCTTGTACACCCCGCACAGTCCCAGAAATTTGCCATCCTTGAGGTACGAGCCTTCTAGCCAATGCTTGTGAGGAAAAACCCATACCAAAACAAAGCAGTTTGCCGGGATAAAGAGAATCCGGAACATCTTTTGTCTCGGAGAAATTCAAAATGTTCCTAAAAAGTAAATCGATATTTTTCAAATAACTCGAGCGTCACAACTTCTTTATCCTCTTTAGAAACCTCTTGCTCAATTCGTTTTACGGCCATATTACGAATGAAAGGTATAGGAATCCGAGAGACCTTTTCTAAAGCATCGTCTTCCCATTTCAGTGAGACCTCCACAGCCTCTTCTTTTTCCTGGTCAATCTGCTCATCTCGTTTGAGGTCCTCTTCTGTCACTTCCATTCCCATCGCCTCTTTAGCTGATGCAGGCATAATATTAGTGAATACCTCATCAATGATGGAAGGGGTGATCATCTTATCTCCACGCTGGCGTGCACGGCCCTCAATGGTCTGTTTGGCCATACCAAGAACGAAAGGAGGGACCTTCTCCATTTTCTCCAACGCTTCCTTACTCCAGGGCATGCCTTGAGGAGTTGCAACTTCCATATAGTTTTTAAATTTTTCAACAATGTCGTCCTTTTTTTCAGTACGCATAGAAAGAAAATCTTCAATTTCCTCAATTACTTCCACCTTGCGCGGGCTTTGCCTCATTTTTTCTTTGGCCACATCAAAGGAGTCCATAGTTAGTTCTTCAAAACCAAATCCCTTGACCCTTTTAGAGACCAGCATCATGGACTCATTACGAATTTCGGTCAGATAATCAGAAGTCACTATTTTAAAACCCCTTTTAACACACCTCTGAACCATCAGTTTACGAATACCTGGACGAACAAACTCAGGAGCATGTTTAACCCTCTCCCATGCATCTTCAGACCATTCAACTCCATTATCCTTTGCATAAGGATGATCTACATCCGCGATTTTGACTTCTCCTGATTCCATAAACACCACCTAAATAAGGATGAAACTTTTACACTCATCATGTAAAAATATTATATTATAAGACATACTTGAAAAGTGAACGTTTACCCTGTCTCTTAGTCCGCAATAGCGAAATTAACAAGTAAAGTTCCTTATTTTCAGAGGTCTTCTTAAAAATTACTTGAACCCTATGCCAATGTCAATTAATTTGAAGACTTTTCAAAACTCATTCATATAAGAAACCATAGATATGCGACAATCCCATATTGTTTATTTTTTATTTTTTATTTCAGGCATCACTGCTCTGACTTATGAAATCGTCTGGACCCGCATGCTGACTCTGGTGTTTGGGCATACGGTGTTTTCCGTATCGGTGGTTCTAGCGGCATTCATGGCAGGTTTAGGCTTAGGTAGTTACCTTTTTGGCTATGCCGTTGATCGATTGCCCGACACAAGCAATTCTCCAACAGGGAGCAAAACTGCACTTCTCCTATATGGTTGGATAGAAATACTGATTTTCTTCAGTGGCGCTCTACTTTCTCTTTTATTTTACAATTTTTCGGGACTCTATGCCTCCCTGCACAGCTTTATACCGGAATCGGTTCTCTTACAGAATTTCATAAAAATGTTGTTCGCCTTTGGGATGATGCTTATTCCAACCACATTCATGGGAGCTACCTTACCAATTATAAGTAAATACTGTGTCACGGATGACAATCGAATGGGAGTTCAGGTGAGTCTCCTTTATGCATTAAACACTCTAGGGGCCGCATTAGGTTGCCTGATGACCGGATTTTTTTTGATGGGAACCTTCGGAGTTCTACAAACGGTTCTCATGGCGGCAGCTGCAAACTTATTGATTGGAGTCAGCGCATTGAGCATTTATCTCGAAATTGTTCCCGGTTCCGACTGGAAGTTTCGACTACCTCCTCTAAGAATCCCACGCATAGATCTGAATGCGGATCAGAAGTTTTGGATAGGCATCAGCTTTATTTGTGGATTCACAGCTTTAGCTTATGAAGTTTTATGGACACGGTTGTTGGTGTTCAGTATCGCTAGCACAGTATATTCCTTTAGCATGATGCTCACTGTCTTTCTTCTGGGAATCTTTTTGGGCAGTCTATTGCTGATTCCTTTGGCATCGCGTATCCATAATATCCGAACAGCATTATTAGTACTCCAAGCCAGCACCGGCCTTTACGTACTTGGCTCATTGTATGGTATCGAATCGATCCTTTCTACTCCTTGGAATGGGTATAATCTGGCCAATCCCGCTGCGGCATTTTTGCGCTACTTCAAGGATTCCGCCGGACTCATGCTATTACCTACTCTATTGTTGGGCATGTGTTTTCCACTATTAATAAAAGTGGTTGCAGAGGGGCACCAAAATATCGGCAAAGCCACCGGCCAGATCTATTCCGCAAATACTCTGGGAGCAATTTTCGGCTCGCTATTTGCTGGCTTTTTGTTTCTCCCTAATCTAGGAAGTCAGATCAGCTTGACTATGGTAGCTACTCTAAACTTGCTGACAGCGGTTTTACTATTCCGTAACGGAAACTATATGAGTCAGACAATACGAAAGGGGTTGACCGTAGTTTTCGTAGCGTTGGTCCTCTTTGTCAATATAGCTATCCCCACTGATTTATTGACACCATTTTTCATGAGGGATAGTGCAGGAAAACGTAATCTTAAAAAGCTAATGTATTTTGAGGAAGGCATATCAGATACCGTTGCCGTTTTCAAAGATGACTATGGTATTCTCGACCCAAACGCGAAACGGTTGATCACCAACGGCATTTCCATGTCGGCCTCTAACCTAATCGCGACGCGTTATATGAAACTCTTCGCTCATGTTCCAATTCTGCTGGTCGACCAACCCGATGACGTTCTAGTTGTCTGCTTTGGAACCGGACAAACTACTGGCGCCGCCGGAATACACCCACGTGTCAAGTCGGTTGATAGTTTAGAACTATCTACCAGTGTTATCAATGCAGGGGAAATGTTTACTGACCAGAATCATCAAGTACTCCAAAACCCCAAAATAAACTTTGTCATTCAGGATGGTCGCAACCATCTTCTAACTACTCACAAACAATACGATGTTATCACTTCAGAGCCACCGCCTCCGCGTACTGCGTTTACCGTAAATTTGTATACTCAGGAATATTATGAGCTCCAGAAAAATCGACTAAAACCGGGAGGTATAGTTGCACAATGGATCCCTCTTCACAGCCAGGGTGAGGAAGAAGTGGATATGCACTTTAGAACCTTTCAATCTGTGTTTCCCTACACTATGGGTTGGATGTCAGTGGCAAACGAAATCCTCATTATCGGCTCTGACCAACCAATTGTTATCGATTTCAACAAACTTAAAGTCCGCCTGGAAGAACCTAAAATTAAAAAAGCGCTGGCCGACATAGAAATCCCCAACATCTTTTCTTTTCTTAGCAATATTTGGCTTCTGGACGAGCAAATTAAAGCTTTAGCCAAAGGCCACTCTCTTATCACAGACAACCGACCCGCCATTGAGTTTTATCTCGATCTGGGAAATGTGATCGACGTCTCCGGAAGGGAGAAATATGTATTTAACCGAGCTTCCTTCGATCAAATTTCCAACCATGTGAAAAACCTTTCAGAACTCAACAGGGCAAGGCTGAAAACTTATTATGACGCTATGGATCTTTATCAGCGCGGCGTGATGTACAGCAATCGGGGGCAACTGCTAAAAGCCTTGAACATGATAGAAGAAAACAATCTAGTCCGCTATCATCTTCAAGCCGGCAGAGACCAAATGGCACGACTGCTCAAACAAATAGAAGAAAACCCCGAAAATTTAGAAAATCTACTTAATCTCGGTCACAGCTATTATCAAATAGGAGAATATGAAAAAAGTATTGGCATTCTCAAAATAGTTTTGAATAAAAATCCTGACTTAAGTTATGCCCATTTGTATATGGGTTACAACCTTCTGGAAATGGGGGAAAAGGAAAAAGCCTTGGAACATTTCAAGAGCACGGCTAAAAATGACCCAAGCCAAATGGGAACCGTGATACGAGAAATAGGGTTGATCAACCTTCTGCAAGCAGCAGAAAAAAAACCTAACGACAAGGCTCTCAAACATTCCGCTGCGGAATTTTATAATATGAAAAAAGAGTATCTGAAATCCTTAGAATATACTCTCAAGGCTCTTGACGAAGACCCTATCAATCTCCAACTTTTGCAAAGCATTGTTTTCAGTTACCGAGGTCTTGGCGAAGCTAAAGAAGTGCTCATGTATGGCAACCGTTATAGTCTAATAGACCCTGACGAGATGCATCTACAATACATCATGGGTGAAGTTTACAGCAAACTTCTTAAATGCAAGAAGGCCATCCCACTCTTAGAAAATGTACTTACAAAAGATGACACCTATCGTAATGCTCAAAATATTTTGGACACCTGCGAAGCTAATTTAGATACACCAAAAATCTAGCTCCAACCCACCCAAACAATTCTCTCAAGCAATTTTTGTAGTAGTTTTTAGACCAACTCAGTTATTGTATTGCAAAAATGAGTGCGAGTTAAAATGTGAGTGGTTTATTCATTTGTTTCATCTTTCTTTTTATCACCCTTGATTAATGAACTGACCCAAAAACCGATGTAGAATAATCCCCACCATAACAACAAACCATATACCATATAGTTTACAAATCTAATTCTGTCCTCATCAATAACTGTGGTTATAAGTTCATTCGTCCAATACCCACCCCAAAAAATCGAAATTAAAGTCCAAACTCCTGTCATTCCCCGTTTTATATTCATCTAAACAAAAACAGGAAGGTTAGTGAGAATAAAAATGTGAAGTGAGAATACCATACTGATGGATAGTGTTCGAGTGGGTGGAGAAGGATTAGGTCTTCCTTGAGGGGGTCTAATTACATGCCTATTAAGGCAATTTGGCAAAGAAATATTGTACTGATAAAAGTTGTTTGAAGTGCCGGTTTACACAGGGTGTAGACAGAATCATTTTTGACCCCTCTAGAATGTCGTTAAATGAAGGGGTCTACGCGTGTGCACATGAGATTTTGTTGGTAGAAAAGAAAAGTGGCCACCCAAAAAAATCTGTAAGTGTCCATTTCTAAACTTTTATTGTGGTGGGACGGGACGGAATCGAACCGCCGACACGAGGATTTTCAGTCCTCTGCTCTACCGACTGAGCTACCGTCCCAACACAATTTTGTTTCAATCAAAAGAGCGAAAATTAGCACAATCTTCCTAACTCTGTCAATTGTGAATAACCTATAAATCATTATTTTTTCAGAACTTTTTTGCTATAATCCTTTTAGTACACGATGTTTGTCAGCTTTCTTTTAACTTATATGTATAATTTGGAACGGATTCCGCCTCATGCTAGTTCTTACCCGAAAAATTGGCGAAAGTATCAAAATTAATGAAGATGTAAAAATAACCGTTATAGATGTAAAGGGCAAGAACATTCGCCTGGGCATTGAAGCTCCCCGAGAAACTAAAATTTATCGCGAAGAGGTTTTTTTGAAGATTAAAGAGCAAAACCAAACCGCCGCCACTTCGCATTACTTTGACCCTTCAAAGGTGTCCAAATTGATGAAGGACAAAATTAAAAAATGAAGTTCGAAACCACTCGCTTTGGCACTATCGAGATTGAAGAAAAGCAAATCATTGAATTCTCCGATGGCTTATATGGGTTTGAAAAGGAAAGACGATTCACCTTCCTCCCTTTCAACCCAAATGTGGA
The DNA here is from genome assembly GCA_002705185.1 of Nitrospina sp. GTDB lineage: Bacteria > Nitrospinota > Nitrospinia > Nitrospinales > VA-1 > LS-NOB. Next base: position 38,390 of record PAJA01000077.1, read on the forward strand.
AAGTCCTATGGAGTGGATGCAGTCCATTCTATCACCTCACTTAGCGTTCGTGATCACCGATCCTTATCTGTATGTTCCAGACTACAAACTGAAGTTGTTAGAAGAAGATAAAAAAAAGGTGGGACTGGAATTGGATGAATCATTCCTTACCCGTTCTATTGTTACAATCCCAGAGAATTATGCAGAGATGACTGCGAATCTTGTTGCCCCAATAGTGATCAACTCCAGTAAAAGAGTTGCAAAACAATTTGTACTAACTACCATGGAGTACGATACTCGCCATTACCTTCTTCCAGAGGAAATGCGTAGCACGGCTGCCAACCACTAGCATAAGTAACTTTATACCCACATACCAATAGACTTTAAAACAAAAAACTACTTTGCCTTTAGCAATTTAATGCCCGGTTTCCTATTCACCTAGTAAACCTCCAGGACTCAAATAAGTTAGCAATCTACTTCTAGGCTTGATGAGCTTTTTGTCTTGTTATCCTAACCGATAATAATAGTTCTATTATTTGCCACCAGAGGCTCGCCTGTTATTCAGATAGGCTGTCAATTGATTAAAATCACTATTAGCATCCAAATACAGATAACTTTTGCGGGAGCTTGAGTTAAGGGCGAAGTTAACCCGATCTAATTGGTTGCCATCTATAAACATTAAGGTATCCCAGGGTGCCTGCACCCGGTAGTCACGGTTTTTTTTCACGAAACGGATGAAGGTTTCGAAGGAGTTAGCGCAAAGTTCTGATCTCAAATTTTTGAGATCGCAGACCACTCTGAGTTGAGTCGAGTTATTTTTTGTTCTCCCTTCCAGTTTTATAGCTAGAGTAGCCTTTTCGGCCACTTGGGTTTTTAGGGCCTTGCGAGAAAAATATTTTTGGATTTCTTCCGGTGCCAAATCGTAACGGATAAAAGCATGAAAATCCCCCTGGGTAAGGGTGTTATAACGATTTAGGGTTATTCGTCCCCAATGTCGCATTCTGAAACCTGTATTCTGGCTAGCCTGAGAAAGGTTTTCTGCTCCCTGTTCGCACTCTGTCACTGAAAGATCTGTTGCGCATACAAAATTTTCCAACTGCAGTTTGGCTTTGAAAGTCGCACCATATTTATCCCGAATTTTTTCGTACATTTTTTGCCTAGGACTCCAGGTTTTAAATGGGTCTTTAAGCAGGCGTTTCCTCATCTCGGATGGTGAGTCCTGGAAACTAAAAATCAGCTTTCCTGGCCCATCTGATGAAGTTTGATACTGAGTGATTATGATTTCCTGCCAACCACTATCTTTGAGAGTATCAGGCAGTCTTACAGAAGCAAGATTTTCATATCCTGCTAAGCAGTCGTCATTGGAAATCTCTTGTGAACAATAAAAATTTTTTATTCTGAGGTTTCTAGAAATATTCTGTTTTACTTCTTGGATCTTATCGAGAAAGGAGGTTTGATCTTCCTGACTCGTTCGCTTATTGAGAAATTGAATTATTTCATCCTTAGTAGCATTCCAAGGTATAAGGATAGTCTGAAACCCTGCCGTCTTCAAAAATCGGTTGCTGATACCAATAGTTTTATACGCAGAGACCTTAGAGGCGATAAAAGCTTCCTTCAACGTTCTGGTGCCTGTAAGACATTGTTTGATGAGCGACACTTGGTCTTCCGTAAAACCAATTTTTTTTATAAAAGGGAAACACTCAAGCGTTTTTAGGTCGAATTGTCGTTCCAAAACCTGTTTTTCTTTCAGGAGTTGGTGAAATGAATTAGCTTTAGAAAGGGATGGGTTTAATAGGTAAACTAAGTAAAATACCGAAAATATCCGTAAAAAAAATTTTATTTTCATACTTCACTTATACCACCCTATTGCAATGGAGGCAATCTATGAAGCGTAAAAGCTTATTACGGTCTAACGTTTCTTTATGGATCACACGTTGATGGTAGTAGCACCAATGTCTTTGTATGCTTCGAGGGAGCGTTCGTGGCAGGTGAGAACTAGAACTTGTCGCTGTTCCCCAAATTTACTTAGAATTTTTGTGAATCGTTCATCGCGTTCGTCATCGAAGTTTACGAATACATCATCCATAACTGCAGGGAGTGGTTCGGAACGGGTTTCATACTCATCAATCAAACCGAACCGCATGGCAAGATATAGTTGTTCGCGCGTTCCTCGGCTCATCTCCATAACTCCCTTTCTCTGATGTTGGCCATTTTCGATAAACACTTCATCTTGGTCAACGGGAATAACAATGCGCTGGTAACCGGTAATTTGAGTAAACAGGCTTTCTGCGGAGCGGATCACTCCAGGTTGTCGGTTTTTTTCGTATTCGTATTTAGCAGCATCAAGAAGAACTAGAGCACCCTTGTAAGCAGCCCATTCCTCAGCTAACGATTGCAACTGCTGCTTAAGGACCTCAAGTTCGGTTTGCTTTGCAATAAGGTCGTTGTTGGATGACAGGTTTTCAATTTCGTTACGGGTTTCGCCAGTGGCCTGCAGCAACTGCTCACGATTATCTTGTTGTTCTTTCAGGTTAGCATTAAGGTGCGTCAACTTTTGTTTGATTCCTTCAAGCGGAATACTTTGGATAGCTTCAATAAATTTATCAAAATACGATCCCAAACCAACATTGGATTGAATAATTCCACGTTTCTGTGTGATATTTTCCTCTAGTGATTTTTTAACATCGAGAATGGATTGCTTGCGTAAAAAATCCGCAGCATCTTGGGCTCCCGATGAACTTATAAACGCTATGAGATCGTTAGAGTTTTTTTTCAGTTGATCTTCAAGATTATTGATTTTATTTCCTTGGCTATCGCATTGATTTTCTAAAAGTTCTCTTTTTTCACGATTTGCCTTGGCTTCATCAAAAGCATGATCAATAATCTCGATATTCAATGGGAGATCATTTTTCAATGAAATCTTTTGGACCAGAGGTGCTAGAGTACGAACGTTCTCCAGGGTTTCTTTACATAGGGTTTCCATTTGTAAAATACGTTCATCTAGCCTTGTCCTCTGAGCGATCATAGTTTTGACCTGCAAGGCAGTTTTAGCAATATTTTTTGTTGCGATGGGAGCTATACTAGGATCTAGATTTCTTATTTTCAGCCACTGTCGCCATTCATCAAATTTATAATTCAGGTCACTTTGCGTATTGTCACATTTTTGAGTTAAGTTTTTCTCGGTAAGGTCTTCCTTCTCCAAGTCCTTCTTGTTTTTTGTAACCATCCTGGAAAGAAAGATGCCACCCGCAATTACAAATAAAGAGCTTAATAAGAGAGGGATATTGATAAGGTAACCACCAAGTGCTACTCCCAAAAAACCAGTTGCGGTGAGGCCATAACAAAAAAATTTAAACCATTTAGGGAAATGCGTTCCTTCTGATTTTTTTTCCTCTTTGATCTTGCGGTGACTATCCAGACGATCTTTGCATAAGTCACCTTCTCGTCTCAAGCGCTCAAAGCTATCATAAAAACTATCGATTTGCCCTTTTTCCGCCTCAGTTAAGTCAAATTCCATTACGGTTTCTTCACCCCAGTCCCGATCTATGGATTTGATTTCTTCGGTAATAAGCATGTCAAGGTTTTCCCTTTCGAACTGCAATCTATCCAAATCCTGAAGAGCAGACAGAACGGACTGGGTGGACTGTCGTAATTTCTGCACACTGTCTTCTTGTAATAGTAAGTCGTGATTTACGATAAGAGCATCGCGGTTATTTTTTAGGGCTTGTAGAGCCGACTGTTCTTCTTCAATACGCAGGAGCAGGTTTTTCTTTTCTTGATTTATAGACTCAAAAGTTTTCAAACCGTTTTCAGGGAACTGTGAAAGATCTTCAATTGTTGCGAGCTTATTTTTTGCATCTAGAAACTGAATAGCGTCTTCATAAAGTCGGACCTGGGTTTCCAAGGTTCTTTTGCTTGACTCCAAGTCTTCCAACAACTTCTGCACACTGAGTTTTTGGTGCAACATTCTATTTAATTTTTCCTGTAGTTCATCATACAAAACCAAGTTTTTTTGAATCAAGAGAATGTCCTGCTCGTTTACTCTAATCTTTTCAAGCAAGGCCCCCATTAGCGAGGCACCACGTGGGCGAAAAATTTTTGCACAGCAAGTTTCTAGTTCTGCTTCTATTTCTTTCAGAGAAATATTACCAAGCCCTAGTCCGGCACCATAGATACGGTTTTTGATATCATCGCTGTTGAGGGTATTGAAATCATGTAACTCATCAATAGTGAAAGCATAAATATTTTTATAAATTTGCGCGTTACCAAGAAGATGATTTAAAACAGGCTGTCCTTCCAAGGTCTCGCTGGAAGTACAAATTTTCACGGTTCCTCCATGCGGGCCAGGCCCCCTAGAAACAATCACCTCCTCACCATCTTGCAATATAACTTTTAGATTACCGCCTAGCGTTCCCCCATATACGGGAGTGTAGAGATTTGTATTCTCCCTTTTGGTAGGGAACCCGAAAAGAATCCGCCGAATGAATTCGAGCAAGGTGGTTTTGCCAAATTCATTTTTCCCGTAAATAATATTGATTCCAGGAACTAGCCCAGTAATCAGCTTGTCAGTAAATATTCCGAAGCCGTCTATATAAATTTCGCGTAATTGCATACTATTTCCTATTGGGTTTTGCGTTCGACCAATTGATCGAGCGCCAGGTCGCGAGATTTCAAGCTGATAGACTGAATATTACTATCCTCTAAATACTTTCTTCCGGCCCAAGACTCAAATACAGGCTTCATGGCTTCCTGAATTTTACTTTGCAACTGTTCATTCTCATCACATAGATTTAGAAGGTCGGCGACAAAATCTTTACCATCCTTAAGGGTTTTAATGTCATAGATGCCTGCGGTTTGAATGGAAAGGTCCACCAAAATCCAAGGGGAATGACCTTCGAACAATGTATTAACTTCCTCCACCAGGGCTTTGCTAGCTCCAGAGTTCTGCAATTCATTGTGTAGTGAAGTTCGTCCGGTTAAAATCAATCGCGCCACGAGACCTTCGCGGGTCAATAATTCTTTTTCAAATTCTTCCACCTTCGATTGAATCGCGAGCAATACTTCGTTAATGCTGGAGGTACCACTGACATCGACATATGTCGAAATGTAACTCACCGCTTCGGTGACTACAAACTGTATATTGGCAGGCGCGTCGGAATTAAGAGTAACCAGACAACACCCTTTTGGTCCGGTTTCCTTGAAATGTCGGGACTGGGTATTTCCGGAATAAACAATGGACGGGCTATTTTCGCGCAGAATCTTAAATTTATGTATATGGCCCAGAGCCCAATAATCAAAATCACTAGATACTAAGTCCTGTAAGCTACAGGGGGAATAGTTATCATGTCCGGCTTGTTTCCCAACATTCGCATGTAAAAGACCGATCGCAAACCCCTTCTTTTTATTTTTCTTGAATTTTATCGCCAAATTTTCGTGTACTTCTTTCCGAGGGAAACTGATTCCGTATATCCAAGCTAAGGTATTACCATGCCTAGCTATTGGAAAACTTTCTACCTCTTTATCCGAGAAAATAGTAGTGCCCTCCGGCCAATCCAATTTACGAGACCAACTGTTAGAAGGGTCGTGGTTGCCATGCACAATAAAAGACGGAATATTTTTTTCAGATAGCTCCAACAGGCCACGACGAAATTTTAATTGCGCCTGCAAACTTCTATCATCACCATCAAAAATATCCCCAGCTATCAGAACGGCATCAACCCTTTCTTCCACAGCTAGCTTTACGATTTTATGGAACGATTGAAAAGTGGATTCTCGCAGACGTTCATTAAGAGCCGGCACCTGAGACGCCAAGCCCTTGAATGGGCTATCGATATGAAGATCGGAGCAATGGATAAAACGAAAAGCAGTCATGATATATTATTGTCAGGCTGTATTTCGGCCTAAAACCATCTGAGTTATCGAAGCGTAAGTTGTTATAGTTCAATAGTATAGATCATATACGCTGCTAGCTCAATGATTTTCTTGAAGGTTATACCCTAGCAAATATTATGAAAAAGAGCTGGAACGGATTTAGCTAAAAACCATCTTTCAATTATGGAATATCGTCGGTTCGGAAAAACGGAAGAAAAGATCTCAGTGATCACCCTTGGCGGGATGCGTTTTAAGGATGGGTGGAATCCTCCTCGTGCTCACCTCCCTTCGGATTCCGTACGAAACTGTATTGAAATCACTCGCCAAGCTCTAGCACTTGGTATAAATCATATTGAAACAGCTCATGGCTATATGAAAAGTGAGAGCCTCTATGGTCTAGCACTTAAAGAGCTGGGTACACCACGTGAGAGCTTTAAGATGATGACCAAGGGGGCTCCGATGACCGGGGATGAAACTCGTGCGCTGGTTGAAGAACAGCTGGATAGTTTAAATTTAGACTACCTTGATTTTTATGGGTGGCACGGAATCAATAATGAGGAGAGGTTGAAAGCCGCAGTTAAGTCTGGAGGCCCGGTTGAGGTCTTACACCGATTGAGAGAAGAGGGACTGATTCGGCATGTTGGCTTCTCTACACATGGTTCTCTAGAAATTATTTTACAGGCTTTAAATACAAATCTGTTCAGTTTTGTTAATCTACATTATTATTATTTTTTTCAACGTAATATTCCTGCTTTACAGCTGGCGAGAAAGAAAGATATTGGAGTATTTATCATTTCTCCCAATGAAAAGGGCGGCCTATTGTGGAAACCCTCCAAAAAGGTTGAGGAGACCTGTCATCCCTTAACTGCAATCGAATTTAATGGTAGATTTTGCTTGAGCCATCCGGAAATCACAACTTTAAGTATGGGTATTCATGAACCGGAACATTTTGCGCAAAACCTTTCAATCCTAAATGAAGAAGATTATGCATCACCGGCTATGCTTGATATCCAAGCAAAGATGGATATCTCACTTTCCAATAGCTCCAGTCTATGTACTTTGTGTGAAGAATGTTTGCCTTGCCCAGAAAAAATCAATATTCCAGAAGTGTTACGTTTTCGCAATTTATTGGAAGCCTATGACATGAAGGATTATGGAGAATTTCGATACAATATGTTTGAGGCCGAAGGGCATTGGTTTCCTGGAAACTTTGCTTCAAAATGCACCGAATGTGGAGACTGTCTTCCTCGTTGTCCTGAAAAGCTTGAAATACCGAAATTATTAAAAAAAACACACAATAAATTATTTAACCGCAAAGACTGGTTAAAAAAACAACTTCTCCACTTAGCAGTTTTGGTTGATAGGTTCTTACGTAAATTAATTTTTTGAGCATTGTGATCGGCTACAGAGTTTTTCTTTAATATATTGCTCATAATAGTGATCAGAAGGATGGTTTATTTTTTAATAACCACAAAAAACCCTTTAAGACCTTTTATGCCTATTTTTTTATAACCTCTAAGAAAGACATTGGTAAAGGTCGTAAAGCTTGAGTCAAGTTGCGGAGAAACTAATCGGAATAAATCTAACGACCAGAAAGCTTTTTTCATTTACTTTACTAAAAATATTTTCGGTTTAAACCGGAGTTTTTTAAAAACTTTTAGGGTTATTTTGAATCTAAGATAGACGTTGGGCTACTATTTACCAAGACTAACTGCTCAACATGATATTTATATAACATTTTACTTTCATTCCTAGCCATATTTTTCCTTAGA
>PAJA01000078.1 GCA_002705185.1 Nitrospina sp.
TTCTTGGCCCATTCCTTATCTCCCACCTTACATAGAATTTCGGCGAGCCCGCAGAGATCAGTACTATCCCGAGCTAGACTCTCGGCCTTTAAACAGGTTTTTTTTGCCCATACCGGATCGCCAAGCTTTTCAAAAAGACTCTCAACCAGACCATGAAGGTCGCTACTGTCTTCCGTTGTGTTTTCAGCCTTCTTGTATAGTTCTCTGGACCATTCTTCATTACCAAGCTTTAAACAAATACAGTCGGCAAGTTCATAAAATTCAGAATGTTCTTTTGCCATGACCTCGGCTTTCTTATAAATTTTTATTTGCCATTGCTTGTCGTCAAATGTCCCAAAAACGCTATCGGCCAAGTCACACAACTCACGCACATTTTCTGACTCGTTCTCTGCCTTATTGTATAATTTCTTTGCCCAACATTTATCATCCAAGGTTTCAGTAATACTAAAAGCTAGCCAGTTTAAATCTAGACTATTTTCTACTCTATCGATGGCCTTATTGTATAAAATTTTTGCCCAATCTTTATCACCAAGTAATTCAGAAACACTATAGGCAAGCCAATTTAAATCCAAACTATCCTCGGCTTTATCCTCTGCTTTTTTATAAACCTTTTCTGCCCATTGTCTATCTCCTGCATAAACTAGATTATCGCCAACCTGTTTAAGGTCACACGCATCTTGGGATTTAGCTTCAGCATCTTGAAATTTTTTAATTAGAAGATCATTATTATTGCCTGCTTGCCCTAAATTTTCTCTAGGGTTATTTGTTTGTTCGTTTAATGAAGAAACTTTTATTTTGATATGTCCAGTTAAGGGGAGCCGGAAATAATCCAGATAGTGAATTTCATCACCAGCGTAAATAAAACTTTTTTCGTACTTTGTTTTGGGCAGGTGGTCACGATTTTTCATAATACCTGGCTCTGGGTTTTTATTTTGCAACAAGGGCTCAGCATTAAAGTATTCCAGCATTTCCAAAGCATAGGGTTCACTATCCGTTGCCAGGTAAATATGACCTTCAGGTGCCAGCTTTCTGGACATCAACTTGACTAACTCCGGCTTAACCAACCTTCGCTTGAAGTGCCTTTTTCTCGGCCATGGATCAGGAAAATTTATATAAACCGTGTCTAATTCACCATCATGAAAAAGAAGAGGAATTTTTTTCCTTACATCTCCATAGACAACACGAATATTTTTTAAGTGTAAATTGTTAATCCTGCTCAACAATTTTTGAATACCATTTTGGGAAAAATCTATTCCCACAAAATTGCTATTAGGATCCCGGACCGCCATCTCAACTAGAAAATCGCCCATTCCAAATCCAACTTCCAGATTTATCGACTTGCTATTTTTGAATTCGTCTTGCCAATTTGGGCGCTCATTAACATCAAGAAAAAAAGGGTCTTCCTCAACGAATTCAGAAGAAGGTCTAGCTGTTAGTAAACTCATTTTTTTATAGCCTAATAAAATTTAGCTTTATTCAAAATGGCATTTTCGAATAATTTTAAATTCTTTGCAAGTTTGAAGGATTCATTGAGTCTGTTTAATAAAGAGTTTTATGGTACATAATGACCAAATCCTCGGTTTTCAACAAATCATGCTAATCTTTTCGATGATCAATTTATTTAAAAAATCTTTATGAAAAATTTTCTTGTCCTCGCAACAATATTCACTACTTTGCTTTTATCATCATTTGCTTATACTCACGGGATGTCCGAATTTGAAAAACAAATTATTCTAGAATGAGGAAACCTTCAGTTTTAAAGATTGGCGCAACTCATACGTTAACTGGTTACGACCATCTTTTATTTATTTTTGGGACAGTCTTTTTTCTTACCACCTTCAAGAATGAAATCAAAACTATAACTGCCTTTACATTAGGGCATAGCATAACCCTAATCTCAGCCACCTTGATGAGCATAACTGTTGACTATTTTTTAATTGATGCAGTAATTGCCTTGAGCATTTGCTACATCGGCTATGAAAATATTGGCAGGTTCCGTAAACTTTTTAAAAAATTGCCTAATTTGATTTGGGCTGTATTTATGTTTGGACTGATTCATGAATTAGGATTGTCCACAAGAATTCAACAGTTGCCCTTAGGAGAAGAAGGTATTTTATTGAGAATATTATCCTTTAACTTGGGAATTGAGTTAGGACAAGTTGTCGCGTTGAGTTTAATAATTGCACTGCTATTTAGTAAGAGAAAGAAACAATTATTCCTACAAATTAGTACTATCTCTAATAATGCACTTATTTTGGCAGGGGCCTTTTTATTTTTAATGCAGATACATGGATATTCACATACAATCGGTCCTGATGAGTTTGGTTTTCCAGAAGACAGTCATTTGCACGCCCACGAAGAAATGGAATCACAATCCCCTATGCTTGGCAGTGAGTATAGAACTCCTACCTATACAGAGAGCCTAAAATCAAAGGAGTTCATATAAGCAATACACGTGATAATTTTCTTTTCGATAAAAATTAATAGGAATGGCGATATTAATAAGTCCTTACATGGCACTTCTTAAGTAAACGGCTATTTTCTTCAACTCGACCAAAAAGTATTCTAGCAGTTCCACTAACCTGTATAATTGTATCCTATTCAGCCCCAGAAATGATTTTCACATTTTTCGTCTCCTACTACCGCAGCAAAGAAATTCATGGCCCATGAACTTTATACTGACTGGTCAGGACACTGTGAATTTGCTACCTTTTCCGATGAGTTGTTTTGTGGGGAGGGAAACTTCTTTACCTTGGCTGGCTTCGATCTGACCAATGACCTGACATGGAAGATCGTGCTGCTTACAGATTTCCGTGATGGCCTCGACTTCTTTTAAGCCTTCAACAACAAGGCAGAACCCAGTACCCATATTAAAGACTTCGAACATTTCTGCCTCGCTCACTCCACCTCGATCCTGAATGAGATTGAAAATCTCCGGCACGGGTTGTAGCGTGTCTATAACAAAGCGAATGTTGTTGCAAGCCACACGATTAAGATTACAGAATCCTCCGCTGGTGATATGAACCATGGCTTTGAGATCTATTTCTTTATCAAGCATTTCAATTATAGGTTGGACATAAATCCTCGTTGGCTTAAGTAATGCCTCGCCCAGAGTCTGGCCTAAAAATTCTTCATAATCATTGACTCGTGATTTCTGTTCATCAAAACTGTCGCCCAACAATACTTTGCGGGCTAAAGTTAATCCGTTAGAGTGCACGCCAGTAGATGCAAGTCCTATAACTAAGTTTCCGGGTTTGATATCACTCCCTATATTGACCTTATCCAGACGAACATGACCTATGCAGGCACCAATAAGATCTATACCAGAAATAATTTCTTTAATTTGTGAAATCTCGCCACCGGAAATGCTAATCCCCGCCTGCCTTGCACCTTCAGCTAATCCTCGGCCTAACTGATCAAAAACTTCTGGGTCTGTATGGGAGCAAGCAATATAATCCACCATGCTGACGGGGCGAGCTCCTACACAAATTACATCGTTAACGTTCATAGCGACGCAGTCAATGCCAATAGTTTCATAGCGACCTAGCAACTCTGCAACGATCACCTTTGTACCGACCCCATCGGTTCCAAAGGCAATACCCTCTCCGTTTCCCAAGTCTATTACGTTGGCAAAATAACCAATATCTGCAGCCAGCGGATAACGCTGACTAAACTTTCGGGTCGGCAAAACATGCTTGAGTAAACCAGAAAGGGCAGTCTCTGCGCCTTGGCTAGAAACGCCACTCTTGTCATATTCTGTTTTATTTATCATTAAACAATTCCAGTTTTATAGTCAATCCAATGTCATCATAATAGATGTGGAGATATAACACGTAGGAGGAAACGAGGCAATACCTTGTTCCATTCCTTAACTACAAGAACAGCAAATATTCTTACTCTCTCATTACAAGCTAGCCCCTTCCTTAAGAGGAATTAACTTAACTCTCTTCAAGCTAAGATAACTTTTTGCTCGTATAGAAACACTATTGCCAGTTGTATCCTGAGCATATGCTTAGCGGCAGCTAATTACTAGGGATAGATTCCCATGGTGGCGTAGCTTGTATGAATTTTCTTGATCGCGATTGCCATCGCGGCAATGCGATAGTTATTAATTTTTTCATTAGACCAGTAGCATTCATGAATATCCTGAAACGCTTTTCGCATTGTGTCATCGAGTCCGGATCTAACTAAGGCAACTTCATCAGCACCTTGACTGAGCTTTTCTACGAGATCCTGCGGAACCTTACTGCCGGTTTTTTCGATGGCTTGGATTAGAAGCTGATTCTGTCCTTCTTCCCATCTTTTATTCATACGACCAAACCGAATATGAGAGAGGTTTTTGATCCATTCAAAATAGGACACGGTGACACCCCCGGCATTAAGATAGGAGTCAGGAATAATAACAACTCCTTTTTCCTGTAGTATGGCTTCGGCAGCAAATGTAACAGGACCGTTAGCTGCTTCGCCAATCAATTTTGCCTGAATTTTGGCGGCATTACTTTGGTTAATAACCGCCTCCATCGCAGCTGGAATCAAAATATCGCATTCCATCTCAAGAACAGAATTACTATCTTTAATGTATTTCGCTTTGGAATAACCTTTCACACTGCCTTTATTATCACATTTGTATTTATAAATATCTTCCACATCTAAACCTTTATGGTCAATTAAGGCTCCATCCCATTCCAGGATTGCGATGATTTTTGCGTCATCTTCCCGCTGGAGGATACTGGCTGTATGATAGCCAACGTTACCTAAACCTTGGATGATTACTTTTTTTCCCTTTATGGAATTACCTTCCATATTGGCGAGCTTAACATCCTCTGGGTGGCGAAAAAATTCTCTTAGACCACACACTACACCTCGGCCTGTTGCCTCTACTCGGCCTCGTATCCCTCCCATTGAAACCGGTTTTCCGGTCACACAAGCCATATGATTAATATCATTTGAGCGATGGGCAGCATAGGTACTTACAATCCAAGCCATCTCACGCTGACCTGTACCCATGTCTGGAGCCGGAACATTTGTTGCCGACCCAATATAATCTTTTTGGATCAACTCGAAAGCAAAGCGCCGAGTGATCCTTTCCATTTCATCGCGTTCATAGTTTCTAGGATCAATCAGAAGACCTCCCTTGGAGCCACCAAACGGTACATCCACCAGTGCGCATTTATAAGACATTAAAGTCGCAAGAGCTTCCACCTCATCTTGGCTAACATTTGAAGCAAAGCGAATGCCCCCTTTGACAGGTAACTTATGATCGCTATGAACAGCACGCCAGCCAATGAAAGTTTCAACTTTTCCTTTAATTTTAACTGGGAATCGAACCTGATAGACGTTGTTCACGTTACGAATATATTTGGCCATACCTTCGGGAATATCCAGTGTGGCCATAGCCAAGTCACAAGAAAGGTTTACACTTTCTCTAAAGCTTACCTCCTTAGCAGTGGGTACAGACATAAGTCATCTCCTTTAAAAAATTATTTTTGAACCCGTATAAAGGTTTATTCCTTATGAAAAAGTAACTAAGACACACTACGGTTATGAATTAAAGTAATAGCTTAAAATTACTCGAAAGTCGATAGCAGGAAGCCTTTAAAAGATTATTAAGTATTGTAAGGTCTCTTAAAGTCCGTAAAATTTAAATGTAATAAAGACGGAGCTGGTAGTTACTATAAATATTTAATTCTGGTAAATAAGAAATAAGAATGCGGCTTCATCCTGATAATTTTTTAAGAGGTGATATATAATAAGAAGGTTAGAAAAATTAAATCAAACCCTTACGGATGAAGATAACCACTAAAAGCATAATCAATGAGATTGCCCAGATAAATATATAAGTCACCATGGACTGGTTTGCCTTTCTTTTTTCCAGCCAACTACGTGGTTTTACACCTCGAAACCAAAACACAACCTTTGCCGCTAGATTCACGCTAACGATATTGACCCCCAAGAGCAAAGCCGCGCCCACTGCCAGCTTAGGCTGGCCGGCCCCGATCATTAACCCTAGTGTTGCAGTAGGAGGCAATAAAGCTACTGCTACCATCACTCCTACCAGGACACTCGCAAGGCCCGTCGTCAAAGAAACCACGGCTGCAGCGCCAGAAGCCAAAGCAAGGACTATGGAGCCCAACCCCACATCGGTGCGAGCCATCAATTCATGACTATCTAAGTTGAACGGATAAATAAACCCGAGAATCATTGAAAGCATTAACGCCAATGTGATTCCAGCTATAGTGGTTTTTGTCGCTTTCCACATCAAAGCCATATCACCCAAAGCCGCGCCTAAGGCCAAGGCAATATTTGGACCTAGAAGTGGTGCGATGACCATAGCTCCAATCACCACTGCAACATTGTCTTCCAACAAACCAATAGCAACAACAGCGGTTGATAAAAATACTAAGAGCAGATAGGTCGAGTCTAGGTGTGCGTTTTTAACAATATTATTATAGAGTTCTTCCCGCGTAGTAGTGATCGTTTCTTTGGCTTCCTGATCAGAAGGTTTTGGTTCTTTTCTCGGAAGTACTGCGTCCACCGGTAAAACAAGAATCTTCATAGACTCGCCCAGTAGACCTTGCAAAGCATCCAAAACCGACTGTCGGTCTTCATCGCTTACTAGAATACGGATAAACTGTCTACCTTCTTGATTCGGAGTTCCCTGCCAGTAGATCTCGGAGTCATGCTGCTTAGCAATTCTTATGACATTCTCATTGTTTTTCGCATCTGTGATCACTTCAATTAATTTCATACACTTTCACTAGTTGAATAACTAACTCAACCCCTCTTAACTTATATGGGTATAAATTATATTATCTTTTACTTGCCCTCAATCACTTACCAGCTCGACAATATATTCTGTATATATGTAGGCAAAGTATAAAACCTAAGGAAGAATATCATTACAACCGGGCATTGCAGTATCAATTCGTCTTCTTTGTTTGCAGCTTTGCAATATTACGCATGATCTCTTGATTACATTGTAAGCAGAAACATCCTTCCCCTGAAAAAATCCAACACTCCTCCTCAGCCCAGTAAAGAGCGTCTTCCTTACTTTCACAAAATTCACCAATTTGCACGCAATCTTCAGCGATTTTAATCTGGCAGGGAACCGCAAATTTTCCTTCTTTATTCTCTATATATTTAAGTTCATCTGACATGTTGATTTCCTATTCTATAAGCCCATTTTTAAGAGACACAAGTTTCTAGATCAAGGTTTTAGTAAGTATAATGAACCTTGCTCTATTATTAAAGTGCTGAGAGGATTGATTGTCCTAAAAAGTATGCCACACTTGCCAAATCAAATCAGATCAGGTAGTAATAGAACTCACTTTTGAACCATTTTACGGTTAAGAACTTGTGTCTATTTTTTCTCTAACGATTTGGCGCCCCACAGCAAGCGTACTTACCCTCTTAGTGTTTTTCCTGGGTTGCGGGAAAGATAACAACTCCTCTTCACAGCCTAAAAACTCTCAGGAATTAATCATAAGCGCCATTGAAAAACAGAGAATCGGCGCCTATGAAGAAGCCATTGAAATTCTGCATCAGGTAGTCAAGCTGGACCCAAAATTAGTTGCCGCTTATTATCGGATGGGATTGGTTTATGTTGAAATGGATCAAAGGAATAAAGCCATTACTTCTTTTAATAAAGCTCTTGAGGTTGAACCTCAAAATTTGCAAGCTCGCCTAAAAATAGGAGAGGTGTATTCGAAAATGACCCGGAATGATTTGGCGGTAGTAGAATTCTTAAAGGCTGAATCGATACAACCAAATAACACAGAGCTTCTTTTCAAAATAGCTCTGGAATATTGGTACGATCAAAAACTCAAGGAATCAGCAAAATACTATCGGAAGGTACTCGCCATCAATGCTGACCACATACAGACTCATTTAAACTTGATAAGTGTATACGAAAAATTAAAAGACTGGAACAAAGCCATTAAGGAGATTGAAATCTCTGAGCGACTAGGAAGAGAAACTAAAAACGATCACGCCATTGCCATAGCAAAAAGAAAGTTAGCTTTTATAAAAGGTAGAATGGGAATGACCGATAAAGACTATAAGCGCAAAACCCAACCTCCGTTCGACTAAAATCTATTTCCCTGTAGCCTTATGAATATTTTCTTTTAGAGATGAGGACTTGTCCGGTGTTGGGTCAATTAGCGGCCAAATCAAAATAAAGATGATGAATCCGGCAACCACAATTCCAATTATGGAGCCTACCCAGTCTATCACGCCGTATTTTTCTTTGTCGTTATTCATAATCTGTTTTTTTATCAGGTAAAAATTTGGTATCCAGCGAGGAGTCTTGAGCTTGTATTCCCGATATGAGTCACCAAATCTTTTTTCCAGATCCGGCTCTTCCCAAACCGGAATAAGAACCAAGCTCAAACTAAAAAAGATCGCAAACCATAACCCCAGAGCAATTGAACTAAAAACCAGTGCTTCTCCCAACAAAACTAGCCAGACTCCAACCATCATAGGATTACGTGAATTAAGATAGGGCGATTGGGTCACCAGTTTTCGGGGTGGATCAAACGGGGACGGAGTACCTTCACCCACTTCGGAAAAAAGGGAAACTGTTTTCCAGCACAACCACACACCTAATATCATTAACAAAATTCCAGCCAAAGAACGAGAGCTATTAAAATTATTTAGTATTAGCTCAAACTCTGGCTCTGGAAGCGAAAACCAAATCAAAAGAGCTGGAATCACACCCATCACATTTAATGGAAAAATCAAAAATGCCTTGACCAAAGATCGAGATATTTTCATAGCTCTCGCTCAGTTTTTAAAAAACTTTAATTAACCGTAATCAAATACCATTAATACTATAAAGCCTATGGTGACAATGGCTGAAAACCATGCCATAAATTTGAGCATCATCTATCACCTCACAGAAATGAAAGCAAAAATTAACTAACAACTATTTTCTCTATACCCTTTTTATATATTATCAGCCTTTTAAATGTGCATTGATTTTTAGTTTATCAGGATATCTTTGCAAATATTTATTGATATTCTATGGGGATATAGCTAAGAGGTTATTCTCTATCCCTTCTGGTTGAGCTTATAATCGATGCTGTCGATCAATGCCTGCCAACTGGCTTCGATGATATTTTCCGAAACTCCTACGGTTCCCCATTTGGAGTGATTGTCGCCAGATTCGACTAGTACACGCGTTTTGGCGCGGGTTCCTTTCTTTTCATCTAGAATACGAACTTTGTAATCATAGAGGTTGACTCTTTCAAGTTCTGGATAAAATTTTACCAATGATTTTTTGATGGCCTTATCCAGAGCATTGATTGGGCCTGTGCCTTCGGCTGCTGACACCTCTTGAACGCCATTAACACTTATCTTGACTGTCGCTTCGGAGATTGGTTCTTCATCTTCTTGACGTTTTTCAACGATGACACGGAAGCCGATAAACTCAAAAAATATTTTTTTTTGGCCCAGCGCATCACGCATCATCAGCTCAAAAGAGGCCTCTGCGCCTTCATACTGAAAACCTAAGTTCTCAGACTCTTTAAGGGAGGAGAGGATTTTCGCTACCTTGGGGTCTTTATCGTCAATATTGATGCCGTATTCTTTAGCTTTATGAAGTACATTGCTTTTTCCAGAAAGATCGGAAACTAATATGCGCTGGTGGTTGCCAACTCTTTCCGGTGCGATATGTTCATAAGTTAGCGCATTTTTGCGCACAGCACTTACATGCACACCGCCTTTATGGGCAAACGCGCTTTTCCCTACAAAGGGTTGCTGGTTCCAGTGCGCCCGGTTTGCCAACTCATCCACAAAAGCAGAAACATCTTTTAGGGACTCTAGTTGTTCATCCGTCATACAGTTGATGCCCATTTTGATTTTTAGATTGGATATGATGGAAACTAGGTTAGCGTTGCCACAGCGCTCACCAATTCCATTGATAGTGCCTTGCACCTGTTCTGCCCCTGTTTGCACAGCAGTGAGCGAGTTGGCAACTGCTACTTCTGAATCGTTGTGGGCGTGGATACCAATTCTAATGGAGATTAACTTTTTAACCTCTTCGAAGATTGAACGTACCTCATGAGGAAGTGTCCCGCCATTGGTATCGCAAAGCACGATCCAATCCGCTCCTGCTGACTCAGCTTCCTTTACCGTCTTAAGAGCGTAATCCGAGTTATTTTTGTAACCATCAAAAAAATGTTCGCAGTCAAAAAGAACTTCCTCGCGATGTTTTTTCATATAGGCGATGCTCTCAAAGATCATACGTAGATTCTCATCGAGACTGGTGCCTAAAGCTTCTTCCACATGCAAATCCCAAGTTTTTCCAAATAGGGTCACCACCTGAGTTTCGGTTTTTAAAAGGGCCTGCAGAACAATATCTCTTTCCACCTTTTTTTCTGGGTAACGGGTGCTACCGAAAGCGCTGATACGCGTGTTAGAAAACTGGGCACGGTTGGCCTTCTCAAAAAAATCGATGTCTCTAGGATTAGACCCTGGCCAGCCTCCTTCTACATAGTGCACTCCCAAATCGTCCAGCTTGTGAGCGATACGAATTTTATCCTCGACAGTAAAAGAAATACCTTCTGCCTGAGACCCGTCTCTGAGGGTGGTATCGTAAATTTTTACGGAACGCATTTTTTAACAGTGCTCATTTTTTTGTTGTTTTCTTTTTAATCGACTTCGCCTCAAGTTTAAAGGCATCGTGTAAGGCATTGGCAGCAAACTTAGAATTTTTTTGTTCAATGATACAGGACACTTTGATTTCTGAGGTGCTAATCATCAATATATTAATTTTATGAGCAGACAATGTTTTAAAAATTTGCGCCGCGACTCCAGAATGACTGCGCATACCAGCCCCGACAATGGAGAGTTTAACAATTTTTGCGTTCGCGCTGACTTGGGTGGCATG
Organism: Nitrospina sp.; assembly: GCA_002705185.1. Classification (GTDB taxonomy): domain Bacteria; phylum Nitrospinota; class Nitrospinia; order Nitrospinales; family VA-1; genus LS-NOB. Next base: position 10,889 of record PAJA01000078.1, read on the forward strand.
AATCTTTTTTGCGACTTTATTCATTATAGCCATCGCTTCATCCAATTCTTCCCGCGCCAGTGTGAACGATAAGTCGGTGTATCCCTGTTCACTGACATTCTGAATAATCATATCCACAGAAATGGACGCAGCTGCTAAAGGCTCAAAAATATTTGCAGCGATACCAGGTTGGTCTGGAACTTCCTTAAGGGTTATTTTTGCCTGGTTTTTGTCGCACATGATTCCGGAAACTACCGGTTGTTCCATTTTCGAATNCTCCTNNCATANCAAAGTTCCCTTNCCCTTNTCTTTNTCCTTNAAGGATGATTTAACAANNAGGGGCATTTTATATTTATGGGCAAATTCCACACAGCGGATTTGNAGGACNTTNGCTCCNANACTGGCCATTTCNAGCATCTCATCATACGATACCATATCCAGCCTTCTAGCCTGTGGCACTATTCTAGGGTCGGCAGTATAAACTCCATCAACATCTGTATAGATTTCACATTGTTTGGCATTGAGTGCAACTGCCAGAGCGACTGCAGAAGTGTCTGAACCACCCCTGCCCAAAGTAGTAACATCTCCTTTAGGATTAATACCTTGAAATCCGGCAACCACGATCACATAACCTTCTTGTAGCATTTCACGGGCTCGGCGAACATCAATACTGGTAATGCGAGCGCGAGTATGAGTACTGTCTGTTTGTAGACCAACTTGCCTTCCTGTCATAGAAAGTGCCGGTATACCTCGATTCTGAAGTGCCAAGGCTAAAAGTGCGGCAGAAATTCGTTCTCCGGATGACAAAAGCATATCAATTTCTCGTCTCTCCGGATTTTTGGAAAGTGTACGAGCCATTTTCAACAATTTATCTGTTTCTCCTGCCATGGCNGACACAACGATAACCATATTAATCCCGGTCTTACGGAGTTTAGCGATGCGATCGGCCACATACTCTATACGCTCGATAGTACCTACAGAGGTACCACCATATTTTTGTACAACTAAAGGTTTATTCATAACTGATTTGTCAAAAAAGCCGTCAACAGATCAGGAGCATTTTTGAATACTTTCCCTGTTTCTAAAAGTTGTTCATCGTATTGGCCAGTACTTCCNGGTGTGGAAGGATAAACCAAATAGGGGACCGGGGATCTTTCATATTTCATCGACATGACAGAACTTTCATGACTAACTACAACCATCATTTTTATGCTTTCTATTGCTTCCATCGCCTGCGCCAGAGGTCTAATGACTTCGGAATCAAAGTCTTCGATCATTAGAATTTTATCGTCAATATCACCTTTAAGAGAAACTTCTTCTCCTGCTGAAATATGAAGAAAAACAACGTCCTTNCTTTCCAGTTCATTAAGCACTGCAGAAACTTTAGCAGAGTAATCGGTATCGGAAAACCCAGTCGCGCCATCTACATCTACGATATCAATGCCAGTAAGTTTTCCTATTCCCTTCACCATCAAAGACGCAGTGATTAGAGAAGCAGTTTTATCATATCGCTCCCCGAATGAAGGTAGACGAGGAAGTTCTCCGTTCCCCCAAAACCAGATACTATTAACTGGGTCTTCTTTTTCGGCAACTCGCTTTCTGTTATAGGCATGATTATGCAAAATAATTTGGGCTTGATTCATTACAAATGCCAATTCGCGATTCTCTGCAGGCATGAATTGACGGATACCCTCCCCAATTAGCTCGTTAGGTGAATACATTTTTTCGGAAATTGGTGGACTTTTGATAAACATCAAATTGTGATAACCACCACCTTTATGGAATGTAACCGGAGCATCAATCACTTGTTCGTTAAGGGCATCGATAAGATACCCTGAGTCACTCGCGGAAATATGCCCGCCAGTATAATCTTTCATNACCATATCGTCATGAGTTGGTTGCAAGCTTATAAGGTCNCAACAAAGCACAATCTCGTCCGGCGTCGGCTTCACTCCCAATCCCATAGAAGAGAGGTGAGCATGGCCTGAAGAATATTTTTGTGGATCAAGACCTAGAAGGCCCAAGCAGGAAATTTCATTTCCCGGTTGCAAATTTTCAGGAATGGTTTGAACGGGCCCACACCTTGCNTTTTTAGTAAGAGCATCCAAGTTAGGAGTTTCAGCCAACTGTAAGGGTGTCTTATTATCTTTTTCNGCGAGAGGCTTNTCTGTCAGGCCNGCCACGATAACAACNAAGTATTTCATTTTTTTAGGGATANAAGAATTGAGAGNTTAAATATAATCAGGANNTTNNNATTATAACTTAATTTNNTCCATTTCAACAACTTATTGAGAAACAAGGTTGACTAAATCAACTCATATTTCTATTTAATAGAATCTCTTTAATTATCAATTTTAGGCAGGTTGTCTTCATGTAATTTATTTCTACTAGATCTATCAATCTTTAGAGTTTTGGATAAAAACTATTGTCTTTGGTTTCCTAAACCTATCAGAAGAATATACACAAGAATCGTTCCTAATTGATATGAACGCACGCTAAAAGAGGTGGCAATATAAAAGGTTGCGCTTTCTTAATACAATTTATACTTAAAACTACGTTGGCATCGTTGAACCTAACTTATATAAAAAATCATCGTACTTAACATAGCAAAACAAATTTAAAAATAGAGCACCAAGTATTAAAGGTATCTATCACCTTGCAATTGAATACCCAGTTTTCTTTATGGATAATCTATTGCTAACAGGCTTATTGAGCACATCGGAAGCCTGTCCCATCTAGGCGATAATCCGTTTCAAAACCTTTTCGCCAAGCAGATCGCAGGCTGTTTGGGTCTGTTTTCCAGGCACCTCCTCGATAAACTTTTTGAGTACCTCCTCCTTTTCGTCCGTCACGGTTAGCGCGCTCGGCTCCCTTTGGATTATCTTTTGGGCTGCCTTTGTAGTATCGAATCTCAAACCAATCCGACACCCATTCATTGACATTTCCTGTCATATCATGAAGTCCAAAGGGGTTTGCGGGAAAGGACCCAACTGGAGATGTGTTTGGAAAACCATCTGACAAGTTTTCGGTTCGGATATTCATTACGCACTTGCTATCACAAAAATTGGATTTGGTAGCATCAAATTCATCACCCCAGTAATATTCAGTAGCCGTACCTCCGCGTGAGGCATATTCCCATTCAGCTTCTGTGGGCAAACGTTTACCAGACTTTTTACAGTATTCCTCAGCTTCGTGCCAAGTTACACTTTCGGCAGGCCGATCAGCACCTTTAAACCTTGAGGGATTGTGCCCCATCAGCGCTAGAAATGAGCCCTGATTAACTTCGAATTTATCTATTTTAAACGGAGTCAAACAGACTTCATGTATCGGCTTCTCGGACAAGGCACCATTCTCGCTGCCCATTTTGAAACAACCACCTTTCAGTGACATCATTTCCATATTCGCGGAAGATCCTGCCTCAGCAATCAACTTATCTTCAACTTTGGCATGCAGTTCCTGCACATACGCATAGTCTCTACCAGGAACCCCTTGATATTTAATTTCTGCTGAATCGTGCGGGATGAGAAGCATTTTTCCTGTTTTCAGATTAAAGAGACGATAATGCCGGATTGGCTCTTTGGCTTCTCCATCCACATAATTTCTCATATTATTTTTACCGTTGTCGGGTGTGATGACACTTTCATCAACAATTTCAGCTTCAAACGAATCAGGTTCCCCCTTCACCTTAACAACAACTATTTTTCGAGTGGTAACTTTCATGGCTAAAATTCGGTCTACCAATAGTTTTGTTTCTTTATATTTTTTCAGCTGAAATCTGACTTCAGCTAGAGAACGCATAATCTTCCAGTTTTCCGGATCCATTTGCAGAGCTTTAGCATAATGCTTTTCAGCCTCGTCTATTTGGTTTTCAGATAATTTATCATCACCCTTGAGCTTTTCATCGACCACCCCAGAAAAACCCATAACCGGAAATAACAGGAAGTTTATGACCAAAAAACATAGTGCAGTTTTAAAAAATGAATAGTGGTTCTCCAACATCACTCAGCTCCTATAACGAATAAATTAAATGGGATTAAGTTATATTATAACAGTCAAAAAAGGCTACTCCAAGCAGACTTATCTTAAAAATCTCAATTTCTTAATGTCAAGCAAGAGTTCGATCCTTAATTACCATCACTCACTGGCATCAGGCGGAGTAGCATGAGGTTTCCTTTTGCTTTTTCTCTTTTCTACTTGAGTTTTATTATCCTGTTCTGATTTTTCTTTTTTAAGGTCTCCCCACCCCAAATCAACCTTTTTCTTTTTATTATGCTTGTCTCTTCGAGAAAAATAATCAATTTCGTCAATCATGGTTTCCTTGGTATTTTAAGGATTAGCGACTTAATCTGATCGATCACAGGCCCTTCCATCCCTAGCTCCAACGCACGCCTTAAATGATAACGACTCTTTTTTTCCTGATTAAGCAAATGATACGTCATGGCAAGGTTAATATGAACTGGCCCATAATTTGGGTTGACTTGAAGTGCATAATCAAAAGTCTCTATGGCTGCCTCACGTTTACCTTGAAATGCAAGAAGTTGTGCCAGCGAATCGTAAGCTTGCACATTCAAAGGCCAGGCTCGAATGGCAGCACGTAAAAAAGTTTCCGCTTCCTCGACTTTTCCTTCTCTTCGCAAATTATTCCCCAACAAGGTCAAGGTTGGGCTGTCATATGGATTATAAAATAAAGCCTTGCGATAAAAAATATTAGCCTTGTCAATACTTCTCTGGGCCTGCCATGTCTGCCCAATCATGAAATAAGCTCGCCAAGATTCAGGTAACATTTTTGCCGCCAAAGTATAGTTGGCCCGGCCTTCATCTATCTGACGGTTGCTTAAATGTGCCTCCCCTTTTTTAACTGCTTCCTTATATTGCATCCTAGCATTAATTTCGGACTCCGTTTTTGTCGGCGTGGCAACCATAACAACAAACAGTAGCAAAAAGCTGACGATTGCACTCTTTCCTAAGATAAATTTCGGGTTAAACCAAGATGCCTGTCCCGCCCATTTTATTAAAACCCAAACACTCACCAGACCTGCTAATTGAAATAATGGAAACACTAAAAGGAACAATCCATCAAGATAGTCCCAAGATTGAAGGTGTGGAAGCGAAATAATATTAAAAAAATTAGTTGATCGTAATAACAGATTGGCACTGCTGGATATAAGTTCCAACATTGATCCCATAGCTTTCAATGTAAATTCAGGATGGTTATAAGGTAGAGTCACCTTATATTGGATGAGCATAAAATATTGCACCAATACCGCTGACAAAACTCCAATGATTGCAAGAATAACTCCCCATTTGAACCGAGCAAACGAAATATGTCGCAACAAATTGCCCAGTCCTAGAGCAAAAATAGGTAACGCAGAGATCAAATGCCGGTGTCCATAGGAAGCAGAATCTTCGGGGTATATAATCACAATTCCAAAAATCCCTACTAGATAGGCTAATAAACCTGGGCGAATTTCTTTCAACCAATCATTTTTTAAAAATAGACCCACTATTCCCGCTAATGCAAGTGGCATTGAAAATAGCAAACCCCAGTTTGCAGAAAAAAATAACGCCCATATTTTTTCAAGTAGGTTCAACAAAGAGATTTCAGATAACCCTTCACCAGCAAATTTTATATGCCTTGGCGGAAAAGGCACACCATTTAACTGAAACCAACAAACTACCTGAGGGAGCATTACCAAAAAAAATCCGCCAAGCATGGATCCACCTAGTACAGTTATTTCCCTAATTGTAGCAATTGACTTCAAGTTTCTGCGAAAATGCCATAATAGATCCACGGTAAATAATGCAAAAAAAGCAATATTTATTATCCTTGTCATACAAAGGAAGCCGAGCAGAGTCCCCAATACGGCATAACAAAACCTCAGGTTTGCCGTGCTCCTTTCTGGACTTAATGATGTATCTCGGCTCTTCGAGTCATTACTATTTGCCCTCGTGAGTTGCTGACGAAAATTGATCCATGCAAATATCAAAACAGTGGCAAAGAAAAACTCTACGGTATGGGACATGCGCTGGCGAATAAACGAAAAATAAACCAGCGGTGAGGCTAACCAGATAGAAAGTGTCACAAGTAAGGCATATCTTTTATCAATAAATGAATATAGAGTTTTAAAAATCAAAATCAGAGCAGCAAACAAGAAAGTGACCGAGGCAACGGCAGTGGATATGTAATAAGGGGCTGAATAACCCCCTACCAGAATGGGATAACCTAAACTCTGATAAAGAAGCGCCAGTAAATGACCTAAAATAAAAAATGGCAGGAATACAAGTGCTTGGCCCATTTGCCAATTATTGAAAACATAGCCGGTCGGCATAAATTTTTCAGAATGCGCATAATTAAGCTCATTAAAAAAGTCCAAATCAGCGTCAAAAAATACTGAACGAAGAAAGGCGTAATAGCCAGTATCATCTCCTGCATCAATAGTTGCTACAGAGTAAAAACCTTGATGGATGTTGGGGGGAACCCAGTCGTTAAAAATGCCAAGGGGTGTAAGCAGGAGAAATAGGAAGAACAATGTTCCCCCCAAAATAAATCCACTGCGCTGGGTCATGTTTGATACTCCCGAAAATTTTCAGAGAGATTCCGCAAGGGTGAGAAAAAACGGTGGTTATTTGCCAGCCAATTGCTGCGTTTCCAGCACAAGGCCTTTTTCAACCAGTTTTTGATGGGCATCTTTAACACTCGAAATCGCATGCTGCTTATCGCTCCATGCGACCAGGTCTTCGAGCCCTTGTTTCAAAGTAAACTCAGGCACAAACCCCAGATCATTAATTTTGGATATGTCGGCATAACAGTCCCGAATATCTCCATTACGGAACTTATAAATTACGTCTGGACATATGTTCTTTCCAAAAAGTTCAATAAGGACTTCTGCTAGCTCCAGAATTGAGGAAGGCTTGCCGGTACCGATATTAAAAATACCATAATTAGAATCTTGGTGATCCAGTAAAAGCAGTTTTCCACGCACCAGATCTTTAACATTTATAAAGTCGCGGCGCTGGTGACCATCTTCATAAATCAGAGGTGGAGAATCGTTTTTAATCGCTGAACAGAAAATAGCTGCTGCGCCGGTATAAGGATTGTTCAGAGACTGACGCGGGCCGTAACAATTAAAATAACGGCAGGCCACTGTAGGAATCTGGTGAGCCTTGCCAATCATTAAAGAGTATACTTCTTGATCTTTTTTACTTTGAGCATAGACCGATGTGCAATTGAGTTCCTTATCTTCGTCCGTCGGAATCGGACAGACTGGTAAAGCACACTCAGGGCAAAGCATTTCCCATTTTCCATCAGCAAGCTGACTTTCCGGTCTAGGCTTGGGGTTAATTTTCCCATGTTCTGGGCACTGGTAGGAACCTTCCCCATAAAGACTCATGGAACTGGCAACAAGTACTTTTTCAACTTTATGTTTTTCGTTAACTAGAATATCCCATAATACTCCTGTGCCCTGAACATTTGTGGATACGTACTGGTCGATAGCGTACATCGACTGGCCCACACCTACTTCAGCAGCATCGTGAATAACGACTTCCACATCTTCGATGGCTTTTTTGAAATGGTCTCGGTTACGCACATCTCCTCTAATGAACTCCGCCTCCGAATGCAAATACTCAGGCTTTATAGCATTTTCACCGTGTACCTGTGGGTTAAGGTTATCGTAAACCCGGACGGTGTCTCCCCTTTGAATCAACTGGTCCACTGTATGCGACCCTATGAAACCAGCCCCTCCTGTAACCAAAATTCTTTTACCCATTATTCTCTCCGACTTACTAATAGTGATTCCCCGTCTCTCCAATGGGTCTCATACTATGACTAGCTATCATATCTCAATCGGCAATTTTGCAAAAGGACTTAAGTACTATGAACTGTTCCTGATTTTTGCACTCATGCGAGGCCTTAATTTAGAACAGGGTAGTCAAAAATATACTTTTAAGAATCAAGCTGAGGGGAGAGTGGTTTTCCAAAACCGAGAGATTTTTGACCTCACATTGAAATCTAAACCAAATTGGGCAATAATTCAGGTTGACTAGACTTTCCTCCTTCGCTAAGAGTCGGCAAACACTGTGAACCTTTCCTGCATTATCATCAATTATCATAACAGTAGCCCCCTTAAGAATTGCATAGATTCTGTTTATCAAACACTGCAAAAGATTTCCTTCGAAATCATAGTTGTTGACAACAGCCAGAACGACCCAGGTATGGCATCTCTTAAAGAATTTTATCCGCAAACCCGGTTCATTCAAAATACTGTGAACGTAGGCTTTGCTAAGGCTAATAACCAGGCCGTTAAGTTTGCGCAAGGAGAAACTCTTCTTTTTTTAAACCCCGATACTATTTTAACCGATCAGGCCATAGAAAAAATGGTTGCACACCTGGAATCCAATCCTGATATTGGTGCATTGGGACCGAAGGTGTTTAATACTAATGGGAGTCTACAATACTCCTGTAGACGTTTCCCTACTCTAATGACCGGATTTTTTAACCGTTATTCTCTACTTTCACGTTGGTTTCCAAATAACCAATATACGGTGCAGTATCTCATGAAAGATTTTAGTCATAATGTAAACCAAGAGGTGGACTGGTTATCTGGATGTTGTCTCATGATTCCATATGCTGTATTTAAAAAAGTAGCCGGTTTTGACGAAAATTATTTTCTATTCAATGAAGATGTCGACCTTTGCAGGACCATCCATCAGAATGGATTTAAGGTAGTATACTTTCCATCTGCAGAAATAACGCACCATATCAGCACCAGCAACAGCAAAGTACCAGTCGAAATTATTCTCAAGCGGCATCGTGGTATGCAATATTATTATATGAAGCATCACGACAACAATACGCTGGTGAAAATCCTCCTCAATACTGCCATAACCTTGCGATGCTTATCTCAGCTTGCTGTCAATATATTTAAAGGAACTCCTAGAAGGAATGCTCTTAAATGAATTTTGTTACACTACCTAATTACGGAGAGTTTTATCTAATCGCTTACTTTGTGGCCCTAGCTTTATCTTTTGGTCTCACACTTGCCCTAATAAAAATTATAAGAGGTAACAACTTTTTCACCTCTCTATTGAACGGCTTAACAATTTCAGCAGGCAAAAGCGTCAGTCCTTTTGGAGGAGTTCCGGTGATCCTCTCTTTTCTAGCAACACTATGGCTGCTGTTATTTCTTGGCATGATGGATTCGAGCTATGTCAATCTTTTAAATATCCTAACTATCGGAGTTGGACTTATGTGTTTGCTAGGGGTCTACGATGACATAACTAACTGCCCACCCAAAGTGAAACTATTTATTCAGGTCGGTATCGCCTGTATTCTTTATTTTGCTGGCTTTCAAATTGAGCGCATCGGCAGTCTGATTGACCTAGGCCCCTTCTCAATTCTTCTTACAATATTATGGATCGTCGGAATCACAAATGCTATCAACCTGATAGACGGCATGGATGGGCTGGCACCTGGGATAATTTTTTTTTCCTGCCTGACCTTAACTTTTGTTTACCTTGAGCGAGAAATTTTTGGCGCTGCTTTTTTGACTGTGGTTTTGGCAGGAAGCACTTTGGGGTTTTTATTTTTCAATTTACCGCCAGCTAAGATCATTCTTGGTGATACTGGGAGCTTGCCACTGGGTCTTTTAGTTTCTCTCATAACACTTTTACCTCTGAACCAGGGCTATACAGACGAAATTTATTACCTCATTCCAGTTATTACTCTTTTGATACCGATTATGGATACAAGCTTCGCTTTTTTCAGGAGAGCCATTAGAGGGGTTAGTCCATTCACCAAGGATACCGGCCATTTTCATCATCGGCTTAAAATGCTTGGGTTCTCTTCGGGAAAAACTATTTCCATATTATTTGCAATTGGTTTTTATTTCGACCTTACCGCAATGGTTCCTGTATTCCAGATCAACTTAATCCCTAATTTCATTCCAGTTTATTTTATTTTTATTGCAGTGAATATAAGCATATTGATTTTCATCCTAAAAAGATTTGAAAAAAAGAAAAGTCATGAGTGACATCTTCTCAACAAAAGCGAAGTTGCTTATCTCTATTCTGACAATGTTGTGCCTTATTCTTATTGCCTATGCAAACACCTTATTCTCTCCTTTCAATTTTGACGACCAAGCTCTTTTACAACGCGTGGCGTTTTATAACCCTCATGTTTANCACCAAGTTTGGCCCGTTCAATATCGTCATCTTTTCTACTTAAGCTTTAGCCTTAATCATTCATTAAGCGGACTGGATACGTTAAGCTATCACCTGACCAATATACTATTTCATTTTTTATCATCGGTAGTCGTTCTTTTTATTGTTTTCAAAACTCTAAATAAAGATAAAAAGTTAGGAGGTAACACAGCATTAGGCCTATCCTTCACGACCGGAATTCTATTTGGACTCAATCCACTAAATACAGAAGCTGTCACTTACCTCTCAGGAAGAGCCAGTGGAATAGGAGGTTTCTTTTATCTACTGGCTCTACTATTCTTTATTATGGGAAGCGAACGAAATAGAAAACTGAATATCCCTATATTTTATTCTCTAGCTCTATTAGCATTTGGCCTTGCGCTTATATCTAAAGAAACCACTCTGACCTTCCCTCTGGNAGTNATTTTATACGAACTATGTTTTATGAGGANTAAGTACTGGCGTCCTTTCAAGGTACGACTATTTTTTATCTACCTTCCCATTTTTTTCTTAACTGGCGCATTGTTAATCCTCTCTCCGGGGCTGCGCAATATAGCTGCAGATTGGCTTGGGAAAATTGATATCAACTATGCATTAGCACAAGCTAAAGTAATTATATACGCTTTAAAACTTTTCCTGTTTCCAGTCAACCTTACCTTTGATTATGACTTTCCAGCCCACTGGTTGANTTCTCCAAGCTTATTCCCCATTTCAATCTGGCTAATTGTTCTGCTTGTTTTTATCAAAAACTTTCGTTGGGTTTCTCCAGTGGCAGCCTTTTCTTTGTTATGGTTTTTCATTACCCTTTCTCCCACCAATAGTTTTTTGCCACGCGCAGATTTGTTGAGCGAGAGAAACTTATACCTTCCTTCTGTAGGTCTCAGCTTCTTAAGCACCTATGTTTTTTATGGCTTATTCTATGTCAAGGCTAAAGGATCACTATCAAAAACTGGCACGGCCCTATTGGTAACTTTTATTCTGATGTTGGGTTCCCTATTAATAACCCGAAACTCTGCCTATCGTTCTAATATCCATCTTTGGGAGGACACCTATAAAAAGTCCCCTNCCGATCTAAAAGTTCTTCATAACCTCAGTCATTTCTATTTGGAAGAAAAACGTTACCAAAAAGCTTTTTTGCCCCTGTTAAGACTTTCACGTTCTGCAGCGGATGATTTTTATAGGGCATTTGCACACAGCAATTTAGGCAGCATTTACGCACAAAATGAAAAGCTTGACCAAGCGAAAAAAGAATTTCAGAAAGCTATTGAACTAGAACCATCCCTTCCTATTGGATACATGAACTTAGGAACATATCATGCCTCTCGTGGCGAATTCGATCGTGCACGAACACAGTTTCTTCTCGCCAGGGATCGATACATTATGTTTAAGTGGGGTTACCCTATGCCTCCAGACCTTGACTTCAATCTAGCCAGAGTAACTCTACAATTAAAATCCTTTTCTGAGGCCGAAAAATATATTAATAAATATCTGCAAATAGTGCCTAGTTCTTCCAAAGGACTTCTACTTCTAGGAAAAATCTATGAGGAAAGTGGGAAGATAGAACTATCGGAAAAAACTTACAAGAAAATTCAGGGAGAGGGAATTAACTCAGCGAAAGCATATAACAACCTCGGCATACTCTTTATAAAACAAAAAAAATATGAAAAAGCGTGGAATGCTTTTAATACTTCGATAAATTTTTATCCCAAAATACCAGATGCTCATTATAACCTTGGGAAATTACTTCTAGACTCTAAGGGAGACCCAAACCTGGCACGTAGGCATTTAGAGCTTGCTCTCGCCTATAACNGGAGNCCTTATCTAAAANAAGAAATTGATCGACTTCTTGAGGAGATACTATCACCGTAATCTTTTTTTCTGGGTNTAAGGAACCCAGAAGTCTCTATTCATTNCATTCACAACTTCTTTTCCTGCTACCGTTTTAATGTTTTGCGTGTCTTTACGAAGCAGCCAAACGCGAGGCAGCCCTTTTAAGGCATCCCACCTTGCTTTAAAAATAGGCGCAGCTTTACCTTTTAGGCAAAACCAAATCAAAGAAACCAATCCAAANAAAATATGCTGCGGTAAGTACACCCAAAACCATATACCTGGCATATTTCGAAAGTATGACCAAACTAGATTGCGTTGGCCGTGATAAATCGCAAAATCACTGTACCGACTGGTAGTACCTGACCCAACATGCTCGATCACTGCATCGGAAACATAAACACACCTGTGTCCTATTAGGCGCAGCCGAAAACCAAGGTCTACATCTTCATTGTAGCAATAAAAATGCTCATCAAACCCTCCTACTTGCAAAAANACATCTCTATAAATTAAAGATGCNGCAGCNCATGGTGAAAATATTTCTCCCGATACCCTTTTAATTTCTAAAGATTTCTTACCATGATCACGGCGCCATGCAACTCCAGAAACATGATAGATATCACCGGTTCCATCTATCAGATCATTTTCATATCCAAGCATATGACTTCCAAACATTTTGACATCAGGAAAACGTGTAACGGCTTNTATTAAATTTTCTAACCACTCAGGGCGAGCGAAAGCATCTGGGTTCAAAAAGGCGATCCAATCACAATCACCAGCTTGCTTAACAGCCAAGTTATTTGCGTAGGCAAAGCCCGTATTTCTATCTAAATGTATAAACTCCCAGTCATTGAATATTTGCTCAAGGCCCTCCATCGAACCATCGGTACTGGCGTTGTCCACCACCAATACTCGGGCGGGAATAAAGGTCTGAACCTTTAAGCTTTGCAAACATTTCTCAAGATATTGGCCTGAGTTCCAATTAACAATAACAACAGCAATGGATGGGGAGCACGTCATAACTTTTCTAAACCAGAGTTTTTAAAGTTCTACTTTAAATTATCGGGTTGCATTGGCTTGAATATATGGATTCGACCACTTATACTTCTCAAAAGGCTTTGAAGCAATTCATTTAAACCTTGTTTTATCACCTTCCGACAGGTTTTTACAGAGATGAAAACATATTTTATCACTGGCGGTGCCGGTTTTATTGGTGGAAACTTTATTCATCATTTGATGAAAACTGGTCAAACAAAAGTTATTAATTATGACAAACTGACCTATGCGGGAAACCTTGATACTTTAGTTAGTATCGAGAACAATCCTCTTTACACGTTTGAACACGGCGATATTTGTGATGCAAATAGATTAAAAAAGTTATTTACTCATTATGAAATAGACGCTGTAGTTCATTTCGCCGCAGAATCACATGTCGACCGGTCTATTGAAGCACCTGGAGGTTTCATTCAAACTAATGTGGTTGGAACTTATGAGCTTCTGGCAGTCGCTCGCTGGTACTGGCAGGAGTTGAGTATAGCTCGAAAGGACAGTTTTCGGTTTCTACATATTTCTACTGATGAGGTTTATGGGTCTTTGGGAAAAACCGGCTTGTTTACTGAGGAAACTGCTTATGCACCTAATTCGCCCTATGCTGCCTCAAAAGCTTCATCAGATCACTTGGTAAGAGCCTATTACAAAACATTCGACCTCCCGGTACTGACTACTAATTGTTCAAACAATTATGGTCCTTATCAATTTCCCGAAAAACTCTTGCCATTGATAATTACCAAGGCTTTATCCGGAGAACCTTTGCCTATATATGGGGAAGGAAAACAGATAAGAGACTGGTTGCATGTTGAAGATCATTGCCGGGCGATTCTCCAAGTTCTGAGAAATGGAACTGTGGGGCAGGTTTATAATATTGGCGGGCTGAACGAAAAAACTAATTTGGAAGTCGTGCAATCTCTTTGCGAAATTCTTGATGAAATGGTTCCAGGTTCTCCTTATCGTCCTCATAAAAATTTAATCCACCATGTAACCGACAGACCAGGACATGATCATCGCTATGCGATTGATGCTAGTAAGATTCAAAATCAGCTGGGCTGGCAACCGCAAGAATCATTTGAGACTGGACTTAGAAAAACTGTGCGCTGGTATTTGGACAATCAGGACTGGACAAACCGGGTTATGTCAGGTGCTTATAGAGGGGAAAGACTGGGTCTCGAAAAACTTTGAGGAAAATTTAATATGATCAAAAAAGGTATTATTTTAGCTGGTGGATCGGGAACCCGACTCTATCCACTAACTCAAGTTGTTAGCAAGCAATTGATGCCTCTCTATGATAAACCAATGATCTACTATCCGCTAAGCACACTTCTCTTAGGGGACATTCGGGATATCTTTGTCATTACAACTCCCCAAGACCTGCCTCTATTTAGAGAGCTGCTAAAGGATGGAAGCCAATGGGGTGTCAATATTAATTATGGAGTCCAACCTAGCCCTGATGGACTTGCTCAGGCATTTATCATTGGTAAAGAGTTTATCGGTAACGATAGCTGCAGTTTGATCCTTGGGGACAATGTTTTTTATGGTCAAGAACTACCCGTGCTGATGGATACGGCTCGGAAACGAGAAACCGGCGCTACTGTTTTTGGGTATTGGGTGAAAGACCCGCAGAATTATGGAGTCGCAGAGTTTGACTCTAATAATAAAGTCGCCAGTGTTGAAGAAAAACCTCTAAAGCCTAAATCCAATTATGCCATTACCGGACTATACTTTTATGACAATCAGGTTGTCGATATTGCTTCATCCATAAAACCATCGGCGCGGGGAGAGCTTGAAATAACCGATGTAAATCGAATATATCTTAAGCAGTCACAACTTTCCGTTGAAAAAATGAGTCGTGGATTTGCATGGTTGGATACAGGCTCTCATGAGTCCTTATTGGATGCTGCAAACTTTATAGAAACTATTCAGCGCCGACAAGGGCTAATGGTCTGTTGCCCAGAAGAAATTGCTTACAGCAAGGGTTGGATCACAGCCGATGAATTGGGAAAACGCGCTCGACCATTAGAAAAAAATGGGTATGGACAATATCTTTTACGTTTAATTTCCTAGAAATGATAGTGGGGAAGTTTCCAAATTCACAGAAATAATGTTCTTTTAAAATCAAGAACAGTTTAAGATTAAGTTTCCTGATTTTTCAACTCATCAATAATTTCTGGCTGGGCCAACAACATTTTTTCGATTTCTGGAATCGTCAATCGAGTTGTATTTTGAGAAGTATAGTCTTCCGTTTGAATAACCTTTTTATCACCTTCGCTAAGATATTTATTGTAATTCAAATCTCGGTCATCCATACTCAGTCTCAGATAATCACCCATATCCTCTGATCTAAGCAATTCCTCCTTGGAGACCAAGGTCTCATGCAATTTCTCACCATGCCTGATACCCATGATTTTTATCTCTGAGTCAGAAGAAAAAATATTCTTTAATGCCTGAGCAAGATCTCCAATATTGGCAGAAGGTGCATTGCAGACAAAAATATCCCCTTGTCGACCATTTTTCAACGCAAACCCAACCAACTGTATTGCTTCTTTTAAAGGTAGCAGGAATCTTGTCATTTCCAATTCAGTTACAGTAATAGGCTTTTTCTCTCTGATCTGCTGCAAAAAAAGAGGGATAACGGACCCTCTCGAAAACAACACATTTCCATAGCGCACCAGAGATAAGATGGTCTTGCCTTGAGAAATTTTTCGTGAAGTAGACTGCACAACTTTTTCCATTAGAGCTTTAGTTATTCCTAAAGCATTAACAGGATAAACTGCTTTATCGGTGCTGAGACTAATTACTTTGGATACTTCATGACTGATGGCTGAATTGATAATATTCTGGCTTCCAATTACATTAGTTTGTGTGGCTTGCATGGGGAAAAATTCACACGTTGGAACTTGCTTTAGTGCAGCAGCGTGGAATACATAGTCCACCCCAGCCATAACATCATCGACACTATCTCGGTCTCTTACATCTCCAATATAAAACTTAATTGCAGAGTTCTTTAGTCTCAGGCGCATTTCCTCTTGCTTTAACTCATCCCGGCTAAAGACTCTTATCTCCTTAAAGTTCTTATTTAAAAGATAGTTTACAAAATATCCTCCAAATGAGCCTGTTCCACCAGTAATCAGTATGGTTTTTCTCTTAAAATCAGTCATTATATTTCCTAAACCAGGTCACCAGCAATCATGGGTATCGAAAACAAATTAGCAATTAAATCCCATACTTTCTTTATGGCGTGGAAGATGCTTCAAAAAATTTAAGATCTTAATAATTAAGTTTTATCTTGCCTGCTGAAAAAACACAATTCATGTTATCATACCCATTAATTCAAGGTTGTTAAGTTTCAAAGTCATTACCCCACCTCCTCCCATATAAATATTTCACCCATGAAATTTCTTCTGATAGGAAAAAACGGACAAGTCGGTTGGGAGTTGAGCCACTCTCTCTCTAAGCTTGGTAATGTTTTTGCGTTGGGTAGAAGTGAGCTGGATCTTTCTATGCCGGAAACATTGGGGGCCATCATTCAGGATATTCGTCCAGATATCATAATAAATGCTGCCGCATACACTGCTGTCGACAAAGCCGAATCAGAACCGGATTTGGCCATGACTGTCAACGGAATCTCACCAGGAGTCATCGCCCGGGAAGCTAAAAAAATAGGTGCAGGGATGATTCACTATTCGACTGATTATGTTTTCGATGGAAAAGCAACATCTCCCTATAAAGAAGAGAGCCCAACCTATCCTTTAAATATTTATGGAAAATCAAAGTTAGCAGGGGAACAAGCCGTTATTCAAGTCGGCATCCCTCACATCATAATTAGAACGAGCTGGGTGTATAGTCTTAGGGGTAGCAACTTTCTTCTCACTATAAAAAAACTAGCTCAAACCAGAAAACAGATTAAAGTTGTTGATGACCAGACAGGTGCTCCTACTTGGGCAGGGTCTATTGCCGAGGGCACAAAACGAATTCTTGAGAAGAGTCTTACAAAAAGTACCAAGGCCGAAAAACTATTTATTGGTTCAGGAGTTTTTCATATGTCATGCAGTGGAAAAACCAACTGGTTTGGCTTTGCAAATAAAATCCTTGAGTTCTCTGGCCTTTCAAAAAATACAGAGTTGATTCCTATCCCTACCACTGCATATACTACTCCTGCAGTTCGGCCCAAATATTCACGTCTTTCTAATAAAAAACTAAAACAGGTCTTCAATCAAGAAATGCCCAAGTGGCAGGACGCCTTACATCAGTGCCTAGACTTGCCCTCAAATTGACCTCATAGTCGTTGTGTATTAAACGTTTTTTTTGTTAGTCTGCTTGGAAAAAGCAATCCGAAGGGAGTGAATTTGCTAGTATATATTATTTAGTACTTACCGGCCAAAACATATATCGGAACAGCCCCAGTAATCAATTGAATAAAAATGGGAAAACTATTGCCTGATACTAATTCATTCAAAGCCTATAATTTGCTTCCAGCTTTGGACAAGATAATTCAATATTCCTTATTCACATTTGTGGCTTTTGCCATGTTTTCTATTAGCTTGACGCAGATATCATTCGCAATAGGTGCTTTGTCATGGCTATTAAAAGTTCACCTGACTCA
>PAJA01000079.1 GCA_002705185.1 Nitrospina sp.
GTTTTTTTGTTTTAGGTTGTAAGCTTGATACTCTCGAGGATTTTACTGTTAACTTTAATTTATCGTTTTGATTGTTTTTAGTTATCACCTTATTAGCAAGCAAGTCTTGGCCAGGAACCTTTATACGTTGCCCAGGATATAGCGCGTTGGGATTCTTAAAACGGTTAATACGAGTAAGATGATTTGCGCTAGTATCAAAACGTTTTGCAATTTTAGAAAGGTTATCGTGTCTTCTCACGCTATACGATACAAGTTTAGTTGAAATATGTTTTTGGTTAGTATCTACCTGTCGAAAAGAAGGCTGACGTCGGGTTTTTCCTCTTGGGAGTTGTAGCACTTGACCAACATAGATTCTATTTCTTCTTCCAATATGGTTAAAGCTCTTTAATGAACTTACAGATGTTCTAAATCGAAGGGCAACCCCAGACAAAGTATCACCTCTTCTAACCGTATACCATTTTGATCGCAATTGACCATCATATTTCATTCTCTTAGGAATTTTTCCATAAAGCCCAGCCAAACTAACTAAATTACTTGCTGGTGACTGAAATACAAATCCTTTCGGTATACGTTTTTCACCATTTAAAACTGGGCGCCTAAGAGCTGGATTTGTTTTTGCAATATCCTCATTTGACATGTCGAAATACTTCATTGCAGTTCTAATATCAATATAATGAGGCAATTGGAAGGAAACTATATCAACAGGTTTATTTATAACTAAATTAGGAAAATATTTATTTTTATTTTTAACGACATGCAATGCAGCAAGAAACTCAGCATAAAAGTTTTTTGAGGCAAACCCAAAAGTTCTACTTTTATACCTATCTATTATACGGACAAAGTTATTTCCAAATTTCTTTTTTGCCCGCTTCATCCCCTGCAAACCATGATTATAGGCGGTTATTGCGAGTGGCCAAGATCGTACACTTTCAAAGTTTTTCTTAAGTAGTTTCGCAGCACCATAAGTAGCTAGAATAGGGTCTCGCCTTTCATCGACATCATAACCGACACGCATGAACAAACGTCCTGTACCGCGGGTAAATTGCCAAATTCCAGCTGCTCCTGCGCTTGAATAAGCGCCAATTTGGAAGGAAGACTCAACGTGAGGTAAAACACTGAGTTCCTCAGGAAGATTGTATATTTTAAGTATTTTTTTAATTTTATTTAAATAGAGACCCGATCGCTCAATACCTTTTCGAAATCGATCTTTTTGACCAAGTTGAGCACGTATATTTCTTGAGGCTTTATAAAAGTTTTTTTTAACTAGATTAAAAACTCTTTTTTCCTCACCCTTCAAGCGTTCTTTATTTTTACTTTTTGCTATTTTGCGTAAGATGTATCTATATTTTCTCTTAATCTTTTCCAGTTTTCGTTCTCGCGCTCTTCTAGATAATGGTTTTTTACCTAAATAAACAACTTCGTAAACAATATCAAGCCTCTTAGTATCGTGAACAAGTGCATGTTGAGTGCTGTACTCTGAATATATTTTTTTCCAAAACTGTACTTTACTTTGAAGGCCAGGGGGCGTGGTAAAATGATATTGACTCAGTGTGTGGACTTCATTAGGAATACTAGCAGAAGAATTCCCGGGGAAGTAGCTAACCAATAAAAAGACAGCAAAAAGAATGAAGATTCTAATAGATTCTAGCAATTGCCAACTTTCATTTCTAAAAGAATTATTTTAAGGGATATGTTTATACGCTATAAAAAAAGCGTTTAAAAATAAAGTTAGTAGATACAAAGCAACTACTAAAAAATTAGTAAAGCTTTGAAAACAAAGGATATCAAAGCCAATTCCACAGGTCAAGGTAAATCGGGGTTCTGCTAATACTTTTTATAGTTACCTTATCAAAGACAAACAATCAATTAAGAGACGAAGAGTTATGAAGCTTGTTTGGGTCCCGAGTATTCCTTATTTAAGTTATAAACCCATGCTAAAAGCTCTGCAACTACTTTATAGAGTGACTCTGGAATTTCCTGACCCACATCTATTTTTTCTAGCAAAGCCATTAGATCCTTATCACTTTTAATGGGAATATTTTGTTCCTCAGCCATGGCAATAATTTTTTCGGCCACCCAGCCCTGCCCTTTTGCTGTTACTTTTGGAGCACCGTTTTCATCCTTTTTATACTGAATCGATATAGCAGATTTCTTTTTTTTATTTGTACTCATGTCTTAATATTTACCAATGAAGTGTTTTTGCTTATAAGCATTTCAATTACATTGTCTTTTAGCGGTTTGACTTGGCCAGTCACACAACATTCTACCGATGTTTCAATATTATGAGCCTTCATTTTTTCTTTAAAAACTTTTGAGTTGTTACGAACAAATTTTGCCACATCCTCACTTTCAACATCAATTCTTAACGATAAGCGCTCCTGACCAATCTGCGCATTAATTTTAATTTTCCCCAAAAAAGAGAGGTCTAGAAAAAAAGCCACATTATGATTACTTTTTTTATCTTTATCTGCGGCCTCTTCACCCGAAGAATCCTTTCGAATATAAATCTGAATAGTTTTATTTCCTGAACTTAATGGGTTTGGTATCTGAATTACCAGCGGCTGGTTTTCTTGCTTTGAAATTTGCGAGGAAAGTTGGTTGAACTCAATATTATCAATAGCAAGTTTAATGNTTTGTCNAAACTCNGAGTGTTGTNCCGATTTTTTTTGGGATTGCCAGGCCTTATCTGCAGACTGGTAAAGTTTCAACAACAANCCCTTTAAATCATTAGNTACTTCTTTNTGNACAGGAAGACCCAGTTCAAAAGCTTGCCTAATTTTAGCTTCATAGTTGATTCCTGACGACTCCACTTGTTNTCGAACTTGTCCTTCACTTGGTGTGTTTCCCTCGCGAGGGATCAATAAACTTAANGTATTCCGTAATCTGGCAACCACATCGAGATTTATATTCAACTCTTGCATTATCGGTGAATCAATTATTTCATCCATAAGAAGGTGTGCCAATTGTACTAGAGGCATACGGCCCGACAAATAAGGAATTAAAGTCTTGATATCTAATAATTTTGCATTGGTGGTGATAGTATTAACTAATCTAGGGCCCTGCCCTTGCTCAGTATTGTCGAAAGAGATATTTACCTTTTCTCCAACCTTAATTAATTCAGAGTTTTCCACTGGCACTAAAATATTTCTGCTGCCAGTATCAACCATAATAGACTTAGAATCTAATATACTTGTGATAAGAGCTTCTACTTGATTTTTTGGCGATTGAGTTGTTTGAGAAAACTCTTCAACACGAGATATTGTAGAAATAGACTTTGCCCGATGAGTTAGGACCGTTCTAATATCAGGATTTTCAGGCTGCTCATGTTGTGGAGGCTGAATAATTTTCAGAGTCGGTTTTGGCCACGAGTTCTCTACTCGGACTCTAATTGTCTGTCCTTTAAGCAAAGGGACTCTTGTTGATTGTTCCGGTTGTTTGTTTAATAGAGTTGATTGCTCCGATTGTTTTTTTAATGGAATAGTCTTAGGTAGTTCAACAACAACATTATTACCCTCAAGGGTTAAGACCCCTTTTCCTTCAGGTGTTTTTCCTGAAAAAATAGCATCAAAAATATTTCCTGTTTTCATTTGACTGATAAACTTCAAAGAATCAGTATTAGAAACTCTTTCTACTAGGATTTCCACAACTTGACTAATCAGGTTCTGTTTTTGGCCAATTTTATCACTGACTATCAAATTTTCGAACATTCTATTTTTAATTAAAGGAGTATTTCTTACGTTCTAGAGATCTAATATATATCTATTATTTTTTATCGGCATATCCCTTCCAATTCACAATCAGAATGTAAAGAATCACAATAGATATTTCATAATATCCATAGTTACAATGTATTAGTTTTTTTAAAACAAGCTATACAACAATATTCATTTTCCCTTGGCGGGGGTCTTCGGGCAAAGAGGATTCAGAAAAGTCGAATTCGGAAACAGATAGTTGGATATTATTTACTTCATTACGAACCTGAGCTTGTATTCTTCCATTATTATCACGTTTCTTGCTTTGGTTTTTATAGTTGATATTTTCTGTAATATCAGAAGGATTAATATCCTGCACCTGAATGTGCTTTAACTCGTCATTCTCTATGCGTTTTTTATCCTCTTGTTGGGCCGTTACATTAGGCAAGGATAGAATGGTATGTTGGAGCTTTTCGGTATAGGTTCCCATCTGAAGAACCTGCTGCATATTAACTGGAATCGTTGTGGGCATATTAGAAACGTTAATTAAATAAAGAAAATAGGCTCATGGTCAAAAAACAAAAGAACAACAAATTTTATTTGATCATAAAACGAGAGAAAAAGACATCGCTAATCGTTCCAGCACCACTTAATAGTAAGGCATTAGAGGCGCTAAGAATTTCTTTTTTAATTATTTCTTCAGTCCGAGAACGTTTAAGCGTGAAATCTGTAGGTTGTTTTCTCTTAAGAATATTATAAATATTTTTTCTTAATAGCGGGAGGACCTTATCAATCTCACGACCCAAAACACTATTACTCATTAAAAGATTTGCTGAAATAGATATAAACTGGCCAGTTTCTTTACCATCATCCAAAAGAGGCAGGAAAAATGGTTCCAATTCATAAATATTAACTTTTCCAATCTTAACGTCTTCCTCTTCCTCTTCTTTTGCTTCTTCCTTAGATACTTCTTCGTTTGCTTTATTCTCTAAAGGAACCACTTCAGCCTCTTTTGCGTTCTGCAAAAAAAAGAAGACTGCACCTGCAATAATAGCCAAAAGTAAAACGACAATAATTATTAAAAGTTTTTTATTGGCTAGAATTTTCTGCAGCTTACCCTTTGCTACTTCCTCTTCACCATCTTCACCCTCTAAGAGACGGTCAAGTTCTGCTGTCTCGTCGTCGGAAAGAACCGCATCTTCTTCATCTTCTGCCATTTCTAAGTTCTCTGGTTACATTATTACTATAAGAATATAACGGCAATAAAATTTAAGAGCTAAATATTAATTTTTTAAATCAACAATCTTTTGCTCGATCTTGATTAGTTTTTTATAAATCTCAACAACATTTTTCATGAGATCTTTTGGTTGTAATCGGTTATCTAAAATAAAGTCCGCATATATATTCTTATCTGAAAGAGTCATCTGACTCTTGATACGGTCGACAGCCTGATTATAAGTCAAGGAAGATCGAGATAGTATTCGATTTACTTGTTGCTCCTCACTAGACTGAACAACAATTACCTTGTCGACAGACTTATAGTGACCAGACTCGATCAATAAAGCAGCATCAATTATAACAATTGCTGATGGGTCTTTAGCTCGTATAATTGAATATTCTTCATGCTCTCTCTCAATTATTTTTGGGTGCAGAATGATCTCTAAAGCGGTTTTTTTTTTAATATCCTGAAATATAATTTTCGCCAATTTTTCTCGATTAAGAGTTCCATCTATTTCCAGAATATAATCACCAAAAATATCGACAATTTCTTTTAGAGCAGCATTACCTGGTTTAACCAAATCTCTAGATAATTGATCAGCATCTATTATATAGGCGCCCTCGTCTTTAAAAAACCTTGCCGCTAAACTCTTTCCTGATCCAATCCCACCTGTTAAACCTACAAGTAAAGACACAAGATTTATACTTTCTTGGTTAAAAGATCATCATAAAGTCGTAATAGATTCAAAGTAATTGGGCCAGGTTTTCCTGTTCCAACCGGCCGGCCATCTAGGTGTGATACTGGCATTACTTTTTTAATAGTACCTGTTAGAAAAATTTCATCGGCCTTCAAAAGTTCTGCGCCAGGCCATTTACCCTCCTCTATATGGAACCCATTTTCTTTTGCCAATTGAATAATAATCTCCCGAGTAATTCCAGAGAGAATCCCACACTCCATAGAGGGAGTTAAAATATGACCCTCACAAACAAAAAATAGATTACTCGTCGTACCTTCGGTTAAATACCCCCAAGGGTTAACCATAATGGCATCTTGAGCACCTAACTTCTCAGCCTCCATCTTTGCCAAAACATTATTCAAATAATTTCCTGTTTTTATATTAGGATTCAGGGAATCTAGCGGATTCCTTTTAATAGAAACAAGTGCAACTTGAATTCCTTTTTCATAGAAAGATTCGGAATATTTTGTTACATCCATAACAATCAATATTATATTTGGGTTTGCACAAGATGAGGGGTCTATATTGATTTCCCCTATACCACGGGTAACAATAATTCGTATATAAGATTCTTCATTACCTGCAGAGACTAATGTAGACTTCAACTGCTCCCGGAACCACCCTCTATCACGCGGTATCTTTAATGAAATCGCCTGTGCAGAATTATTAAGCCGGTCAAGATGTTTATCTAAAAAACAAGGCTGATTGTTGAGCGTACTTACCACTTCATAAACACTATCTCCAAATAAAAAACCGTGATCCATAACTGAGATACTTAGCTCATCGAAGATTTCCCCATTAAAATTAATTTTCGTAGTCATCGATTATCTATTTAGATCCTATTAATTTAATACGTTAAGACTTTAATTGTTGTCAACAGATTTTAGAATGTCTTCCAATTTCTTTCGATCGTCTGCGGAGTATTGGTCGAGAGGATTCTCGCTACCCGGCAGTTTTTCCTTCAAGTCATCATATTTTTTTTTGAGCTTATTCAAATCTTTTAACTCCTCAAACTTTTCTTTGGCCCCTTTTATATCAAAATTTGAAAAATTCTTTTCCAAACTAAAAGATTCACGGTTTTGGTTTGCAAATTTTAAAACCTCAGCTAAATAAGGAGCCGAGTATGATTTCTCGGTAATTTTTTTAGAAACCTCTGGAAAATGCTGTAATGGAAAGGTAACTGCAAGGAGAATAGCTACACCTTTAACTAAACCCAGAAATCCGCCCAAAAACCTATCGAACATCGAAAGATCTGTTCCAGACAAAAGTATACTCTTGATAATTTTTCCTGTCATTGAGATGAAAATGGCCGTAACAATATAAATTGCTACAAAAGATATCAATTTGGCTATCGGTTTACTAGGTATGCTGTCCACTAGAATCTGGGAAAGAGTATCTTGGTATTTGACAGCTATTAAATATCCTCCAACATAGGATAAAAGCGAAAAAACTTCACGAACAAACCCTTTCCTCAGAGAAAATAATAGGCTTAAACCCAAAACTATGGAAACAAAAATATCAAAAGAAGTCATTGGATTTTCATCTTAATATTTAATTTCATTATTTAGGATTTGATTAAAAATTAATTTGAATGAGGATGTGAATTGGTCAGGGTTAATAGATATATTTTCTTTAATTTCAAGCAGGTTAAAAAATTTTCCTTCACTAATTTCTCCAGGGTTAATTTTGACCGGTTCATTGTTTATACAGGTATAAACTTGTACATGTTCTCCATGCGTGTCATTACAAGCAGATATTTTTATAGATGGTACCAATAAAACCTTTAAGTTAAGTTCTTCGAAAATTTCTCGGTGGGCACAATCAAGATAGGTTTCTCCGGCATCAACATGCCCAGCAGTTGAAGTATCCCATAACCCGGGGCTTTCATCTTTACAGAGAGCTCTTTTCTGTAAAAATAATTCTTTTCTGGAATTAAAAACAAGAATATGGACAGATCGATGTAGCAATTTATTTTGATGAATATACTTACGGCTAGCCTTACCTATTATGAAATCATTTTCGTCGACAATATTATAAATTTCTTGATCTACATTCATTTCAAACCTGACATCAGCCTTGGTCAGTGCGCAGATAACTAAGTTGTCTTGGAAATTCACCTTTTTCGCAATAGTTATTCTGGGCTAAAAGTTTGGCATCATTAATGGCATGCCTAGAGCCTTCCAAAGTAACATTAAGATAGCCTTTGTCAGCGAGAATACCTCCAGCTTGCAAAAGATTCATAACAGATTTAGCGTTAAACTTCTCATCATCGATAAGCATAAACAACTCCCCTTCATGATGACGAGCAATTAAAGACAAATAAGTTGAAGGTCTTGCGTGAAAACCTAACGGCTGTGGAACCGGAATTTCAGCCCTTACAACCTCTAGGAATCCTTTTAGAATATTTTTAACTAACTTATCACCTTCCTGAAGGTAATATTTACTATAATGAAAAGCAAAGTTAAAAATTTGCCCTAGCAAAACTTCTTTATTAACTATTTTTGAAATTTGCTGTTTACATTCCCCGTGCCGAATATCATCTTCATGGCGCTCATAAAAATGACAAAGCCAGAGAACTACCTCCAGTAAATGGAGTGGCATCGAAATATAACCCCTAAAGTTTTTTAAGTCATCATGAGATTGTTCTATTCGTGTGTTCTTTACATATGTATCGTACTCAGATTGAACGCTATGAACTAGTTCCTTAAACATTCTTACTAGTTTTTCGTCAAGTTTTGATGGGATAATATGGCGAAATGTTTCAAGGGTGTCACTTCTTTCAATCCCAATCTCATTAATCATTTTTGCAGCTTTTCGATACTTTTGACATAGATTTAATATTCTATCTTCCTCACCCTTTACTTCATCCTCCAAAACAGTTCTTGGTAGACGTTTATTACTTTCGATATCTGAAAATTCATTCATAGCAAAAGAATCTTGAAATATATCCAGACCATTTAATTCTCCAGTCTTAACAACTTCCGCTCTTAAGCCTTGTATGGAATCATTTAAAAAACCTAGCGCCTTGTATGCACTATCATTAAAAAAGATTGTATTTTCTCGAGACTCTCCAAGGTTATAATAAGGATATCGATCTAAAATATGTTTGATATAAAATGCTGCTATAGTTAGGTTGCGGATACAGGCGATATACTCGGAGAAAAAAGACCATGTTTTATTTTCTCGAGCTCCATGTTCATCAAGAACACTTTCTAAGTATTCCGTTTCTTGAATTAGGCTGGAATAGAATTTTCGGGAGACATCTTTCCCATTTCTTATTTTTTCACAAAATAAAGCACTAACCCTGAAAAATAATCCAGAAGGTTCCTGAACAATCTTTAAAAATTCATTCTCAGAAATAATCTGAATAAGAGATTTTGCTGCCATCTTACTAACAACTCACTGGAATGGTGTGGATTCTGAACTATACAAACAATTAGATACAGTATACCTTTATACTACTTGCGTTAAAAGACTGTAGATTGAACAGAAAAATTTTTAGGTAGGTATTTTTGCCAGATTTCAATATGAGAATCGGGCCCTGATGGAATCAAAAAAGGTATAAATTGCTGATCTGGCTTCCTCGGGAGTTGACGTAATTGCATGTCCACTTCAAAGGGGGATCTATTACCTTTCTTAAGATTACAAGTTTTGCAGGCAACTACTATATTGGTCCAGTTAGTTTTTCCCCCTCGAGATTTTGGAACGACATGGTCGACTGTAAGAGGATGATTAGAAGTTCCGCAATATTGGCAAGTATAATTATCTCTTCTTAAAATATTTTTTTTGCTAAAAGCTAGTCCATTTTTGCGATTGCGTCGAACCATTTTTAGAACACGTATCACAGTAGGAAGTTGGAAGCTAGAAGAAGGAGTACGCACAGTATAACCTGCGCTATCCAATTCTTCAGCTCTACCTCCAAATACCATGGTTATGGCATGACGGGCACTGCAAAATTGAAGCGGTTCATATGAATAGTTTAAAACTAGGATTTTGAAAGCATCGAGCATGTTTCCAAACCTCAAAAAGCTGGAATGACTTGATCTGTCTTACCAAACCCATCTTGGTTAAAAAAAATTTTAACCCTTACTCCCACATTCTGTCAATAGTAAGGAGGCAAAAGCAGTTATCAAATAATATTTCCTACACCAAGTCGATACCCAACATCCAAACAACCTTTAATTTTTCTCAAATCATTTAAGCCCTCTGGCCCAATCATTTTTGCGAAATACTTCTTTTTTATTTTTCCAATACCATGCTCTGCAGAAATAGTACCTTTCCATTTCAATATTTGACCTACCATTTGATCGTAAAGGTGTTGCGCATCGTTCATTTGGGATTCCTTAGGTAGTAAGTTTATATGCAAATGATTATCGCCTAAATGTCCAAATATAACGTGATCCAAGCCGCTAATTTCTAAAGTTTCCTGATAAAACTCCATCATTGATATAAAGTGATTATCTGATACAGCCATATCTGTTCCCAACTTCACCCTACCTGCACGACTGTTCTCCTCATTAACGATTATAGGGACATCATGTCTAAACTCATGAAATAATTGAGTATCTTTCTCCCCTTGCGCGAACCATGAATCTTCAAGAAAAATATTTTCATCACTCAAAAATTTATACCAATTTTCTAAAGTTGAATCATAATCATTTGACTGAGAGATATCTTGTTCAAAAAACAAAGCTGCTCTGGAGTGAGCGGGTATATTTTTGTATTTAACTTTTAATCGTTCCAATGAGTTATGATCAAAGTACTCCAATGAGCAGGGATCAATTTTTTGCCCATTAAATGATCTGATTTTTGGGACTAACTCCCAGCAGGCACGCTCTTCATCAAAAAATAAAATTCCACTAACAAAATCTGCTGGACTGGGCAACAAGCGCAAAACAATTTTTGTAAAAATACCTAGAGACCCATCTGATCCGATAAACAAATCTAGCCAGTCCATACCTGGTTGAACAAAATATCCAGCAGCATTTTTGCATTTCGGGCTTTGATAGGAAATATCAGGAAATAATATCTGACTACCATCTTCAAGTTTGAGAGGTTCGCTAATTTTCAAGCCACGTTTAAGTATAGTTTTTCTACCATCTACCAAGACTAATTCGACCTCCTCAACATAATCGCGGGTCACTCCATATTTATAGCTCCGCGATCCAGAAGCATTAGTAGCAAGGGTACCTCCAATCGATGCCCATTTCTCAGTAGGATTGGGCGGATAAAACCAACCTGAATTAGAAAGAAAACTTTGCAACTCATTTAATGTTACTGCCGGACCAACATTTACACTAGACTCATCCTCCTTAAAAATTTTGTTTAATCTTTCCAATGAAATAATGACACCTTCGGAGGGAATACGAGAGGCTGTCAGTCCTGTTCCTGCTCCGGAAATAGTCACATTGCGAGTTTCATTTCTAAGAAAAGAAACCGATTCCTCAGAGTTTTCAGGAATCACAACTTCTTCAGCATTACCACCTGAAAAATTTGAAGCATCCCTCAAATAACAAGCTATGGATTCAGGTGTTTTTTTTATAATCATTGAGCTAACTATAGGAGGTAATGTTTCATCATCAAATCAAATATATTAAGCCATAACAAAATTTGAGAAATTATTTTTAGGAGTTCTCGCTAGGTGGGGTATATTCATCTTTAGTTGAGTTCCTTCGGCGCTCTTCTTCAATCTTAGGCTGATTATGTATAAACTTTGCGTATTTGATCATTAAAACTACCATTCCAATAGAAAACAAAGCTGCCAAAGCTAGAAACAAATCATTCACTCCATACCCTCCAATAAATAATACTGTATTATAGCATTACAATATAGAGCATAAAAGCTCTAGAGCTAAGCGATTTCATGGGCTCAGCTTGACAGTGATCCTAAAGCCTAAGTATTCTGGTATTGAACGTGTCAGTAATAAGCTCTAATTAGTCGAAAACAATTTTCATCTAAAATTAAACATGCAGTAATTTAATTACGGAAGGACTATACATTGAATAAGGTCACGAAAAAAACAACATTAGTGGACGGAGTAACTCTCCACTTGGGAAAACCTGACTTAACCTGT
>PAJA01000080.1 GCA_002705185.1 Nitrospina sp.
AAAAGATAATTTCAAGTAAAGAGTTAAGCCTTAAATATTGGAATGAGTTTGAAGAAAAGCAAAAAGGGTTTGCTTCTAAGAAGAATCCAAAAGATTCATCATTACCTATTAAAAATCTATAATATGAGTTATATAAAAAAATGGTGGGTTATAAAACTTTGTATATTTGATTATTTTTGGGTAATACAAAATAAAGCTAAAAAGCTTATGATTAGCTTTAAAAGTATATTCTGTTTATATTTCTATATTAAGCTAATTTAAAACTCCCAGAATGATTATGCTTTATTACGGAAGTTTGACAATTAGCGAGAAAAAATCGATAAGCCTAAGTGACTATTGATAGAAGTTTAGATTGAAGTAATCCTTGGGTTTTATAGTTATTTTGACTTGGCACACCTAAACCCATTAAATTCGTCTTTGCCAGAAGGGCCATAAACCATTCTATAACTTGAGGAATGATAGTCAGCTAAATTGGACCAGGAACCACCTCTTTGTACTTTAAACTCTCCTGAGTCAGGTCCTTTGGGGTTTTTGTGAGGACTATTTTTAAAGTAATCACTGGCATACCAATCAGATACCCACTCCCAAACATTACCCGACATATCATGAACCCCATAACTATTAGGTAATTTTTTACCAACTGGATGAGTTTTACCTTGTGAATTTAACTTAAACCAGGAAAACCTTTCATCCATAGTATTTCCCCAATAAAACTTGGAATCGGTCCCTCCGCGAATAGATTTTTCCCATTCGGCTTCGCTAGGTAACCGTTTATTTATTTTTTGGCAATACTCATTAGCTTCAAACCAATCCACAAATTCGACAGGTAAAGAGGAACCCTTATTTTTTGATGGGTTATATTTCATGATTTTTTCAAACTCTTTTTGCGTGACCTCATAAGTATCAATATAAAAATGATCCAAAAGAACTTGATGAATTGGCGACTGATCTGGTTCTGTCTTTCCGCCCATCATGAAAGTCCCGGAAGGAATTAAAACCATTTCTGCAGCACCAGAAAAATATATAAAACACCAAAGTGGGGATAAAATAAAAAAAAGATAAAGCCATAAAGCTTTTACAAAAAAAATTTTGAACATTTTCTGAGATTACAATTTTATAAAATTTGAGAAGGGATATCCCTCAGTTAATAATTGCTTAAAGCGTAGCTTAGTTTTCCTTTTATATTCTTCGTAATCAGCCCTGATTATATTGCTGTTGGACTACATGATAAAATCGAAGAAAGAAATAAAGTAATGATTGAGGTTAAAAGAGCCAAGAATAAATTAATAATAAATAATATATATTAGTAATAACTTAAAGCTTATATCCTGCAATCAGTTCTGGGCCTGTTTTTTATTTAAACTTGTTTTACTCAAAAAATATAAAGAGTCATGAAAATGCTTTTAGATGTTGTACAAGTTGATCATAAATGTTCTTACCCTTTTAATCCATCTAGTATCGTCACGATATTACTTTTCAAGAAAAAAGGGCTTCAATATATTTCTGCTGATGGAGAAGAAAGATGCGCATGGCATTTTGCCAAGGAAATAAAAGCTACTATAAATGAGTCTAATTTTATTTCGGACTCTTATAAACAAGAACTATTAAAGGAAATTAAACAAGCACAACAAAAGCGTTCAACTATTTAACAAAAAATAATTATTTCTTATCTCCTAAAAACGCTTGATATATTGCCAGTAACTATAACTCTAAAATGTTAATAAAGTAGATGGCTTTATTTTTGGTAATCGATATGTTCCAATTAGAAACAAATATCAACTTTTAGGAAGTAAATAAAATGAGAAAACTATTTTTGGTTTTAGCGGCGCTATTCTTAGTTCAAAGTATGGCATACGCAGAAGAAGGTAAAGAAAAAGGTAAAAGATTTGAAGAAAATAAGCTGAGAGTTCTTGAGAACTTAGGTAAAAGACTTGGATTTTTGAATAAATTTAAAAGCTGTGTTACATCCTCAGGATCTAGGCAAGAACTTAAGTCCTGCAGAATGACAAATAAGAAAAACATGGAAGCGTTTCGCGCTGATAGAGCAGCTAGTAAAGAAGAAAGAAAAAAGCTTCGGACTGCTAGAAAAGAAGAAAGAGAAAAGCGACGTGCTGCTAGAAAAGAAAGACGGGAGTAACTTTATATTTTGTTAAGGCTGGTTCTGCAGGATATATCTTTGAGTTTAATGAGCTATCACTCAAGCTGTTTCTTAATGGAATTTGCCTGTGGCTAGGAAAACCTTAAACCGATTGCATACGCGATTTTGCTACTATTTGTTATGCCCTCCGCCTTATTGTGACATAACCTCTGAGTTAGATAACGAAGGAATGATTCAGAGAGACAATAGTTTGTCTTGTAAAAGCCTGCAAACGGTTTTAGTGCGACTTGGTGCTTCGGCTCACATACTTCTTTGCTGCTCGAGATATTTCTTTTGCTTATTTATGAGACTTACTCTTATTAAAAAGACTTAAAGTTCTTTCCCGTTGAACGGCGTGCTCGACTATAGGCTTAGGATAGTTTTTGCCGATGATACATCCAGAACTTTTTTGAGTTTTCATGCTCGCGCCAGCAGGAAAATGAATATCTTTATTTGAAAAATTAGCAATTTCTGGAAGAACATTTCTTATAAACTTTCCATTACAATCAAAACGTTTTGACTGGGTTATAGGGTTAAATATCCGGAACCAGGGTTGAGCATCACATCCTGTGGAGGCACACCATTGCCATCCACCATTATTTGCTGCCAAATCAAAGTCAAGAAGATAACGTGAAAAATACGCCTCTCCTTTTCGCCAATCTACAAGTAAATCCTTGACTAAAAAGCTGGCTACTATCATTCTCAGCCTATTATGCATCCATCCCGTCTTATTAAAGTGACGCATAGCGGCATCTATTATTGGGTACCCCGTTATTCCTTTTTTCCAAGCTATAAAATGAGAATTTGTACCAGGCCACTTTAATTCTTTAAATTGAGGAAGAAAAGTTTCCTCAATAACTATTGGATTTAGATCGAGAATCATATGATAAAAATCTCGCCAAATGAGTTCTGATAACCACAATTGTGCACCTTTTGTTTTGCGTTTATAAGCTGCCCTAACCAAACTTCGAATAGAGATGGTGCCAAAACGAAGATGAACAGAAAGGCCAGAAGTTCCATCCACTTCAGGTAAGTCACGATGCTTATCATACATATCAATTTTCTTAAGAAATGCGGCAAACCGTTTGCTTGCGGCTTGTTCTCCAGGGTTGAGCCATAACTCTTTATTTTTAAAACCAATTTTATTTAATGATAGGTGTTTTACGAATTTACCTAATTGCTTAATGGGTGTTAGATTAATAAGTTTTGGTTGAAAACTAATCATTTCTTGGGTCGTCAACTTTTTTAACCAAGTATTTTTGTATGGAGTGAACTTGCGGTATGAAGTTCCAGCCTGGGATACAACCTCCAAACCTTCAAAAATTACTTGGTCTTTAAAAGTATGAAATGCAATGCCAAAGGATTGAAGTTGGTTATAAATGGTTTCATCTCGTGCTTTCGCCATAGGCTCGTAATCACGGTTACAATAAACAGCATCAACAGAGAGCTCTTTTGCTAGTAACGGAATTTCATTACGAGGATCTCCGAAAAGGGTGACAAGAGCTGACCCCATCTCACGCAGCTTTAAGTCGACCTCTTTTAATGATTCGTAAATAAAAGTGACCCTGCGGTCGCTCTTATCCTCGAGATTTTCTAAAATGGTAATGTCGTAAACAAATACTATTGTGACTCTTTCAGAATTACGGATGGCCTCATACAATGCATGATGATCAGACAATCTTAGGTCGCGCCGTATCCAGCAGAGAGAATTTTTGTAATTCATGTCTTAAAATCCTCACATTTTCAACAAACTCATAAAGTTAATGATAATTATTATACTTAACATCATATTAATAGCTGTTTAAAGGCTAATAGAAAATGATTTTTTTCTTATTCATGAAAGTTCGATTTGCGTGAACAATACCTTAATGCAACCGATTGAAAAAGTCCGCTCTGTTTAGGTCATAGAGAAGAGGCACCAATTGCTTTTTGACTCCAAAATAAAATAACTTTGTTGGTAAGTTCATATAAACTACTGAATTTAAAGCCCTATTCTATGGGAAGCTTATAAGTTATTATTTTTATTGGGNTTATACTTAGGNGAGGCNCTGCTCTTTTATTAATCAATCGACCTTATACTATTCTTTTTGATAGGCTTTAGANCCTACTAAGAACTTTTATGTACATCTTTTCCNCAGATATTGTTAGTAAAAATAAAGTCAAGTAGTAAATTAGAAATTATTTTTTAGTGGGNCAAGTAAGGTTTATTTTCATCAAAAAAACATATCAATCCAGGGATAATATANGTTTTAAAAAACCATTTCATAGAGAGATGGCGGGGGAATATGAACTTTAAGGAGTNGGTTTGTCAACTTTGAGGTATACGGTAATTGCCCAGCTATTTGGGTTCAGTTTGGATTACCAGAGGTTAGAAGAATAAACAGACAAAAGAATTTTCTTTTAGTAAATAGGTGTAGTTATGCAAACTAGTTATGGGGATATATTGTAAAACAGATGTCGGTTAATTTTNCTTTGAGATCAGATTTGGAGAAATGCTAATAGTCTTGAGTAGAAGAAATAATTTTCAATATTCCTCTACGACCAGTAACACCTTTTTTTCTATATATATTTCTGAGGTGAAACTTAACAGTGGGAACTGTCACAGCTAATTCTTTTGAAATATCCTTATCTGACATTCCAGAAATCATATGCTCGTAAACCTGTAATTCTCTTTTAGTTAAATATTTTTCATCTTGTAAAAGAATTACATCTTTTTTAGGCTTTGATTTTAATCTTTCTGTTCTCTTTGTTTTTATATTTTTTAGACTACGGGCAATGCTCTCAATCATTGNTTTCTTAGANCATGGTTTTACAATNTAATCTGCAGCTCCTAGGCGTACAGCTTCTATGGCTGTATCTAAATTGGCATACCCGGTCATTAATAAAAATACTATTTCTGGGAAGTTTTCTTTGGATTTTCTTAATAGTTCAACCCCACCCATACCATCCATCATTATGTCTGAAATAATAAGGTCATAATGATCATTCTGGAGCATCTCTAACGCCGTTAAAGCATTACTAGAAGACTTAACGTCATAGTTTTCTTTTTTTAAAATACTTTCTAGTGATACTCGGATAGACTCCTCGTCATCGACAATTAAAATAGATGTTTTTCCCATCAACTTTTCCTTCTAATTGGCATAATTAAAGTAGCAGTAGAACCTATACCTAATTCACTTTCAATCAAAATATCACCACCATGGTTTTTAATAATTCCATAACTAACGGAAAGTCCTAATCCTGTCCCATCTTTACCCTTAGTCGTATAAAAGGGATCAAAGATAAACTTCATATTATCTTNCTCAATACCCTNTCCTGTGTCCTGAATTTCCAGCAAAATATCTGTAGATGTTATTGCCAAANTCAAACTAATCATTCCTCCATCTTCCGTAATACTATCAGTGGAGTTTCTTATTAAATTTAGTATAACTTGTTTTATCTGGTCTTCAATTCCTTCAAAAGAAAATGTAGCAGCTTGNAAATTTTTATGAATTNNAATTTGCTTGTCTTTGCAAGCCTTGCTAGTAATCAACAGAACTTCTTCGATCAATTCATCCATTTGATTAATAGTAAAATTTTCTTCTGAGGGTTTATAGAAACTTTGAAGGTTCTTTATCATGTCAGCCATACGCCAACATTCCTTTTTTGCTAACTTTGAAAATTTTATTCGTTCTTCACTTGTCAAGCCTTCTTCCATTTGCTCAATTAGATTTATAACCCCAAAAAGAGGATTATTAAACTCATGAGCTACAGTGCCAGCAAACTTTCCTAAANTTGACAGTTTTTCTGAATGAATTAGCCGTTTTTGAGATTCCTTCAATTCCCTAGTCCGTTTATTGATCTCATCTTCAAGATGGTTTTGATATTTTTGTAAATCCTCTTCNGTTNNTTTCTTTTTAGTAATGTCCTCTATCATGGCTAAGTGTAGGGGTTTGGTTTTATCACTAACTGATATCGGTGCGATGGTCATACTAATCCATACAAGAGAATTATCTGGCCTGATATATCTCTTCTCCATTTTAAAACCATCAATCTCGCCCGAATTTAGAGCGGTCATATTATCCAAATCCTTTTGTATNTCATCAGGGTGGGTAATACTCATCCAGTTTATCGNTTTCATTTCCTGGATACTTCTTCCCGAAATTTCAGCATACCTTTGATTTAACTCATAAATATNACCAGAGANAGAATCAATCAATGCAACGCCTAAAGGTGACTCTTCAAATATTGTTCTGAACCTCTTTTCACTTAACGCCAATGTTTCTTCTATTTGTTTTGANTCGGTAATGTCCTCTATCATGGCCAAATGCATAGATGTTGAACTATCTCTAGTTAAAAATGGAGTCACCGTCTTATGAATCCAANCTTTTTTTCCGTCTGGTCTGACATACCTTTTTTTCACACTAAAATCTTTTATCTCACCAGACTGTAATTTTTTTAAACTTATTAAATCAGGCTCTATATCTTCAGGATGCGTTAAGCTCATCCAGTTTATAGTTTGTTTTTGTAATACTGTAACTCCTGCTATTTCCTCAAACTTATTATTCGCCTCATAAATTTGACCAGTGACATTGTCTATTAACGCAACTCCAAAAGGAGAATTTTCAAAAATTGATCTGAACCGTTTTTCANTTAGTAACAGTGAATCTTCAGTCTTCTTGCGANTAGAAATATCCGAAAAGGTTACAACGGAGCCTNTGATTTTTCCATTATCAATAATAGGTGTTGTAATATACTCAACCGGAAAACTACTTCCATCTTTTTTCCAAAAAACTTCATCCGAGACTCGNTCANTCAAACCGGTTTTAAAGGNTTTGTAAATATTACATTCTTCACGTGGATAAATAGATCCATCAGCTCTGGAATGATGAATTAANTCATGCTGAGNTNTNTTTTGCATTTCCTCTAGTGAATAACCCAACATTTTTTNAGCAGCAGGATTGGCAAAAGTAGTGAACCCATTAATGTCAAGACCATAAATACCTTCGCCTACGGAATTAAGAATTTGATCATTTTTCTGGTTTGCTGCTAACAACTCTTTTTGGCTTATATATAGTGTTTCTTGAGTTTTTATTGACTCGGTGACGTTATGAGCAATACCAAATAAACCAATAATATCTTTATTGTTATCCAATAATGGGTATATGAGGTTTTTGACCCAGCCCTTGTTACCTTGGTTGTCGATAAACTCTAGTATTTCCTGAGTATGATAGCTGCCATTAAAAACTTGTTTCTCTATATCATGATAAGTATCTGCGTAGTTTTCAGGAAATACATCGTAATTTGACTTACCAANTAAGTCAGTCCAGTGNTTANATGGAGTAANATTGACAAAAGCTTGACTTGCACCGGTAAACAAATGATTACGATCTTTAAAGTAAATATAATCCTCGCTGTTTTCCATCATTGTATGGAATTGNGTTGAAAAATTTTTAGGATCAAGGTTTTCGAATAAACTTCTGGAATCTTGAAGCAATAACTCGAGAGTAGGCCGGTTATCTATAGGTTTGATTATCTTTCTATAACTAGCCTTTACACATACAATACATCCTTCTTTATTTCTGATTCTAAAATTCAAGTTGCCAGATGTTAGTTTAGATTCATTCAAAAATAACAAGTCAGAAATGTCTTGGTCATGAGAGTGAATAAGGTTTTGTATTGAAACTTCACCGCTAAGAAAACTATCTGCTTTAAAGCCGAGTAACTCAAAAACATTAGAATTAGCAGTTAAAATATTATTCGAATCTTCTAATGAAATAAGAAAAGAAGGTTTTAAAATACTGACTTGTTCTTTTTTGTTCAATTTAATGCTCCAAATTAATTAGCAAAAAATTAAGAATATTTATTATTGAACATAAAACCTTTTAAATAGATATATGAGAGCAATACTGTAAAAGTATATTGCGCAGGTATAGTCACCTTTGCCTCTAATAAGCAGAGTATTTATTTTGGAAACTCAAAGATTATATCAGAATATTAATTCTTTTTTTAGGAGCACTAGCGATGAGTTATTCGCTTCCTTAAGGTCTAAATGTCCTTTGTCCAAAAAATTCAATAAGTAATCTGAAAAACTATATTCAGTTTTGATAACATTATAAATTTCTTTTGGTTATAGCTTTATTGTTATCGTTAAGAGTTGAGTGAGTGACTTTAGACAATGCTAAGGTTAGCAATGAGCTGACTTTATATTTGCTTCAGGCAAGTAGAGTGAAAATGCTTTGAATATAAGGAAATATTTATAGACACTTAGTATAAAAATAAGCCTATTGAAAACATCATCTGGGTTTTTATGGGTAAGGTGAAAATTTGAAAGGGATTATTAAAATACTAATTAAACTCTTATATTATAGTAAGCTATCGAAATAATTAGTCATTTTAATAGTGTTTTCACTTCAATCTTTTGGCTGTTATGTTTTTATTCCATAGATAATTTAAATTAAAGCAATACTCTATCACTAGTGATTTTATGACTAAGGCTAAATTAAAAGAACAAGAATCTAATACAGGATGGGAAGCTCAATTAGACTTGAGGTTTTCACAATCCGGCAAGAGGACAATACTTAGCCATCGTAAACATTACGGTCCTTTACAAGTTCAGAAACCTTTTTATCCAGAACCAAATGGAGTTTGTCATGTTTATATTTTGCATCCGCCTGGAGGAGTAGTAGGGGGAGATCGATTAAATATATCTATAGACGTAAACTCGAATTCACATGTCTTGATTACCACACCTGCGGCAGGAAAGTTTTACCGAAGCTCTGGGTTGGTTGCGAAACAACAACAGGTGATAAAAGTTGCACCTAAGGGTAACTTGGAATGGCTCCCATCAGAAAATATTTTATTTTCAGGAGCCAAGGCAAGGATTAAAACTAAAATTGAATTGTCCCGTGGTAGTCATTTTTTAGGCTGGGAGATTTCATGCTTGGGACGACCCGCTTCAAACGAAACTTTTGGTCAGGGTGAGTTAGATCAAAGGTTTGAAGTTTGGCTAGAGGGCAGGCCTTTAAGGATTGAACGTTTAAAGTTAAAAGGAGGGGATCCCATTCTTAAAGCTAAATGGGGTATGCTTGAATTTCCCGTTATTGGGAGTATGGTTTGTGTAACTGAAAAACCAGGATTAGTTGATTCTTTGAGAAAGATTGATGATGTTTCAATTGATCAAGAATTATTTTCTGCAACACAGATGAAAGGTGCAATACTCTGTTATTTTTTAGGCAATAGTGTAGAAAGAGCAAGAAAATATTTTGTTAGTGCCTGGAAGATTTTACGACAGGAAGTGATTGGTCATGAAGCTTTAGAACCACGCATCTGGAGAACTTGATATTACGTCCAAGTTATTTTAATTTGAGCGTTATCATTGCAAAGAAAGGAGAAAGATGGAGCTTAACCCTAGAGAAAAAGACAAGTTGATGGTTTTTACGGCAGGGTTATTGGCGGAAAGAAGGTTGGCTAGAGGAGTGAAACTAAATTACCCGGAAGCTGTGGCTTATATATCCGCTGCCATTCTTGAAGCTGCTAGAGATGGTAAGAGTGTTGCGGAATTAATGAGCTATGGAACCACCTTGCTTAAACGTGATGATGTCATGGCGGGAATTCCAGAAATGATCCATGAAGTTCAGGTTGAAGCCACATTCCCTGATGGCACCAAATTGGTTAC
>PAJA01000081.1 GCA_002705185.1 Nitrospina sp.
TTCATGACTGTAATAACCTTATAGTTAAGAAAGTTCTAAGAAGGAAGATGGAGTATCTCCGTTAGTAATTTACAGTTGCTCTTTCTCGCCAGCAAACAGCTAATTACTCTTAATAAGTATTGCTATTTATGTAACTCGCTAGAGGGTAGGGAAAATAACGTTGCTTTAATTGCTGTTTAAATTATAATTTAGTATTTGAAAAATTTATAGTTTCAATTAACAGGATTAAAAAAATGCGTGAGAAGAATCTAATGGTCGCGATTATATGCTGTTTCGCGATAACAGTTCTATTTTTGCTGGTCATTATTTGGGAGATAAAAAAATCTATTGACCACGATAAAAGAGTACAACAAATATCCAAAAAAGCCAACGATGTGGAAGTTGCGGATAACCGAGATTTTAGTGTTTATGAAACTCTAGTAGGAGATGACGGGCGAGAAATGGTTCTTGTTCCTGAAGGTATTTTCTCGCGTGGATCCGACTCTGGTGGCTTTGACGAAAAACCCATGCAGGAAATTTATCTCGATGCTTTTTATGTGGATAAGTTTGAGGTGAGTGTTGAGGCCTATAATAAGTATAGAAAAGCTGCTAAGTACGTAGAACCATCAGTTCCATTTTTTCCAGGGGATAGTGAAGTAATGAAAGTTCCAAGTCATGCTGTAGTTGGAGTTTCCTGGCATGATGCGGTTAACTACTGTACTTGGGCTGGTAAACGTCTTTTGACAGAAGCGGAATGGGAAAAAGCTGCACGTGGTACTCACGGCTTAGAATTTCCTTGGGGGAATAAGGTACTACCCAAGAGGGCTAATTTTGCAGGGACTGGTGATGGCTACCCGTATATGGCGCCAGTGGGGAAATATCCTATGGGGCGTAGCGTTTATGGTGTCTATGATATGGCAGGCAACGTATCTGAATGGGTTGATGACTTCTATGACCAATTTTATTATAAGTCCGCACCAATGATGAATCCAACTGGTCCTGATAATAAAAAAAATCGTGTATTCCGCGGTGGCTCTTGGGATGCGAGAAGCGTCGATATACGAACCGCTAAACGTTTTGCTGCTACACCAGGCAGAAAGGATGGCATTTTGGGTTTTCGTTGTGGTCGTTCAAAAGATTCTAAGTAGCCTACAATATTCAATAGCCTTCGGAGTTTAAAGCTATTGCAAACTATCAGTGAGCCGAGCGTTACTCTAACTAGCGGAGGCCATCCGTCCCGAATCTGGATTTTCCTATTTTTTTTCATATCCGGCGCAACCGGTCTAATCTATGAAGTGGTTTGGACTCGTTTACTGACGCTGGTAATGGGCAATACCCACTATTCTATTTCCACTGTTTTGACCGCATTTATGGGTGGGCTTGCCTTAGGGAGTTATGTTGGGGGTAAGTTGATTGATAGGAAGTTAAACCCCCTATATGCCTATGCCTTTTTGGAAGCGGGTATTGGTTTGTATTGTTTACTCATCCCAAGCCTAATTGATCTGGTTTTTCCTGTATTTAAACTCATTTATCTCAACTTTGAAGACTCTTATACTCAAGCGAGTCTGGCTCGTTTTCTGGTTTGTGTCACCATTTTAATCCTTCCTGCCACTTTCATGGGTGCGACTCTGCCAGTACTCAGTAAATACATTTCTAAGAATGAGGCGCTTATAGGAAAAGATGTGGGGAGCCTATACTCCATAAATACCTTTGGTGCCGTTTTTGGAGCTTGGGCATCGGCATTTATTTTCATGCGTATTTGGGGGGTTCAATCCACTATTTGGATAGCA
This sequence comes from Nitrospina sp., assembly GCA_002705185.1. Taxonomy (GTDB): domain Bacteria; phylum Nitrospinota; class Nitrospinia; order Nitrospinales; family VA-1; genus LS-NOB. The sequence goes on from PAJA01000081.1 coordinate 1,770, forward strand.
GCTCTCCTGAATCTTGCGATTTCTGCTGTTATATTTTTAGTCTTTAGACCGCCCCTAAAAGATAAAGGCCATGATGTTCGAACGGATGTGCATTCGACTTTGGATAAAAGGGAAAAATTAATTCTCTTGAGCTTTGGGGTTTCGGGCATGGTAGCTCTTGTTTATCAGGTTACCTGGAACCGTATTTTTTCACTCTTGCTTGGCTCTTCTGTTTATGCTTTCAGCCTGATTCTAACGGTTTTTATTTTAGGACTTGCTTTTGGCACGGCCAGTTTTTCTCGGTTCCTTTCCAAGTTTAGTGATTTTATGAAAGTGTATGGGATAACGCAATTAGTAATAGGACTATTTGCTCTTGCAATCATTCCCTTGTTTGGTCAAATTCCTTTTGCTAACCGTTGGATTTATGAAAACTGGGGGTTACAGTTTGAGTCTGTTCAACTAGCCAATTTTCTGGTTATTTTTGTCTTAATTTTTATCCCTACTTTTTTTATGGGAGCCCAGTTTCCTTTGGTCATTAAACTGACTGCGCGAAAGCTGGAGACTTTGGGGCATCATGTTGGTCGAGCCTATGCATTTAACACTATTGGTGCCATAGTGGGATCATTTGTTGCGGGGTTTATTTTGATACCAGGATTGGGACTACAGACCACGCTTATAAGCGGAGTTTTTCTAAATATTTTGCTTGGAATAGGCATACTTGCATTGGGATCTAAACTAAAATTTAATACGAAGGTTTATGTTCTTCCTTTGGTTTTAATGTTCTCTATATTGACGGCAAAATCAATAGGTCCTTGGGACAAGTCAGTGATTTCCAGTGGCTCTTTCATGCCTTACCGAATTGCTGATCTAAAAGAAGCGGAATTAAAACAAAATAAGATCCTTTTTTTTAAGGAAGGAATGCACACTACCGTGACTACCGAGCTTTCCGTGTCGGGGAATATTTTTTTACGTGTGAATGGAAAGACCGATGCCTCATTGGCTCTAGATATGAGAACGCAACTGCTTTCTGGTTACCTACCTATGCTGTTCCATCCAAACCCTAAATCCGCCCTAGTAATTGGGCAGGGCAGCGGGATTACTTTGGGGGCGGTAGAACAGTTTCCTGTTAAAAAAATCAATCTCGTTGAGATTTCCCCCTCAGTTATTGAAGGCTCTCATTTTTTTGATCCTTTTAATCATCATGCTCTGGACGACGAGAGAGTAACTCTTAAGCTTGAAGATGGTCGCAACCATATAGCTCTGTCTAACGATACCTATGATGTCATTGTCTCTGAGCCTTCTAACCCCTGGATTTCTGGGGTTGGGGCTTTATTTACCGTGAACTTTTTTGAGCTGTTAAAGAAGCGGCTAAACCCGGGCGGAGTGGCATGCATATGGGTTCATACTAACATGTCACCTGATAGCTTTAAATCGATTATTCGGTCGTTTAGTAAGGAGTTTCCTTTTGTCAGTATGTGGGAGTCTATAGCAGGTGACGATTATCTACTTATTGGATCTGAGAAAGAATATGGTTTGTCTTACGAGAAGGCCCGTAAGTATTTGTCGGATGAAGTTGTTGGGCGAGACTTGCAGCGAATCGGGATTAACAATGTTCCAGATCTCTTGAGCTTAATGATTATGTCGCGAGAAAAACTGCTTGAGTTCAGCAACTTGGCACCCTTACATACCGATGACAATTCTTTACTTGAATTCAACGCCCCAGAGTATGTTTATAAAGATGAAAGGGCGGTTTTGGTCAGACAATTGACGCCTTTTATTAAGTTGGTTCCAGATTTTGTAACTTTCACTGATAGCGGTGTTCGTGAAATGGTGATGGAAAGACTTGTAAAGTTGGAAAGATCTGAAAGTCAGATTGAAGATATTAAGAATAAGGCTAGCTTAGAGAGACTTTTAGACCAAGCTTTGGAAGCCTTCAATGTTGGAGATATCAGTGGGGCTTTGCAAAGCTACAAGCAGATATTGGAATTAGACTCTGAACATGTAATGACCTATTACAACATGGCCAATATTTATCTCGAGCTTAAGTTGGTGGGGCAGGCCGAGTCTTTTTATCGAAGAACTCTTGAGATCAACCCTTTTTATATATTTGGTTCGATTGGTCTGGCCAAGTTGTATGTATTTTCTGGCGAACCTGAAAAGGCTATTGAAGTTTTACATGATACGTTAAAATGGTACAGAGGAGATCAACAAGTGAGCTTATATCTTGGTTTGGCTTATGGATTCATAAAGGATAGCCAAAAAGCTATTGAGGAGTTAAAAAAATCTTTGCAATGGGATCCAGCTTTCCCGCCCGCTCATTATTATTTGGGGGTTCAGTATCAATCCTGGAATCCTAAANTNGCNAAAAAACACTTAAAGAAGTTTCTTGAACTTGTTTCACTACANCCTGGTTATGAGAACCTGCAGCCGGGNGCGNAAAAAATATTAAGTAAACTTTAAATATAAAACTGGTATACTGTGAGGAATACTACTTTTGGTAGATGACCCTGCCGTAAAAATTCCTAGTAACCTAAATTGAAAATCTAATGCCTGGAAAAATTAAAGCCCTATGGTACTTTTGTATAGTCATTATAGTTGTTGGTTTTATAATGCTTGCAGCCAAAGGTAAAATGGAAGAAGCGCGTGAGCACTCAGAATCTGCATCTAAGGTGGCGACGGAGAAACAAAAGGAAATAGACAAAAAAACGGTTAAAATAGATCCTGTTAAATTGGTTCGTGAGCTGAATGCGCTGGGTAAATACCAAGAAGCTGTGGAGATAGCTCGTAAAGCTGGCGAAAGAAACCCCGATCATGCTCAGATTCAAACTTGGTGGGGGATTTCTCTTGTTAAGTCGGATAAACGCGCAGAGGCCATCAAACATTTTATTCTAGCTGCTAAAAAAGATCCTACAGATGAAAAAGCTCATTTGTATTGGGGATTGACTTTGGCAATGGATAAGAAATTTGACGATGCAATTGGTCATTATAGAATAGTTTTAGAGATCAATCCGGAGCATAGTAATGCTTATGCCTACTGGGGAGCCTCTCTAAGTGCTATGGAAAGATTGTCTGAGGCTGTTTCCAAGCTGGAAGAGAGTTTAGTGCTGAATCGGTTTAATAGCCAGGCTTATGACATTCTGATAGATGTTCTTTATAAACAAAAAAACTATGAGCGCGCGTGGGATATTGTTCATAAAGCCCGTTCCGGTAATGTTTCTATTCAACAGAACTCTTTAGACCGGCTATCGAAAGTTTTTCCTGAACCTGTGAGGAAAAAATAAAATATATGGGTTGTTAAAGTGACAACTTATTATCAGCGTGATAAATTATACTTTTTAGGCTTAAAGTTTGAATCATAAAAATTTCGCCAATGCGATATTTTTAACATTGATGCTATAGTCTTTAAATGTTAGTTCTGCTATTCTAAAGTATAGTTTTTTTGGGGAATATTATATATAAGGTTGTTTTAACAAATTCAGGTATATTTAACGATGCATAAAATTGAATTTATAAAGATCGGCCGAGGAACCCTTCTCATTGTTTTATTTTTGTTATTTTTACTTCCTCCCTTGTCATGGGCTGAAAATCCTGAGTATACGGAACCTATGATGCCGTGGTGGGATGTCGATAGTTCTGCCAAATCTGCTGAAGTAACCATAAAACTTGAAAAAAGCATTCCTCGTAACGGTGACTCTTCCGATAATGCAGATCAAGGAACCTTAAGCTCTTCTAAAGATTCAGTAACTTACGAAGACCTAGACGACCCTTTTGCGGGAGATAGTAAAGATCTCCCAATTTTATCAGATCCATTTGAAGGTTATAACCGGTGGATGTTCGATGTAAATGAAACAATTTATTCGAATATGATGGAGCCAGTGGCAAGAGCTTATCGTGATACTGTTCATGAGAATATTCGTATCGGTATAAGAAATTTGTTTTCCAATGCTATGGCTCCTGTGAAAATTTTTAGCAGCTTGCTGCAACTGGATTTTGAGAAGACAGGTCGAATTATTGCTCGAACCTTGATAAATACCACATTCGGATTTGGTGGAATGGTTGATGTAGCCGGCGAAGAATATGAAATTGATTCCGTTAATGAAGACTTGGGGCAGGCCCTAGGTGCCTTTGGTGTTCCGACAGGACCCTATGTGGTGTTACCATTTTTTGGGCCTTCTACCGCCCGAGATATTGTGGGAAGAGCAGCGGGTACCTTTATGAGCCCAACCTTTTACTTTGGTCCTAGTACTGGGGTAAGCATGGGTATAACGGCTGAAGAAACTGTCAATGATGTATCATTTATTATAGATGATAAAAAGCAGCTTGAAGATAGTGCTCTGGATGAATATGAAAGTGTTCGCGACTTCTATCACCAGTATCGACATGGATTAGTAAAGAAGTAATTGTTTCAGAATTCTCCATCCTGAAACTCCCATGTTTTCTCGTTTTCTCCTACCGGTTTTTCTTGTATCCTACGCAATGTTTATACTCTAAATTCTAAATGGTATTTAATCGTGTCAAATTGTTTAAAAGACGAAACTAGTCCTTATTTGCTTCAGCACGCGAGTAATCCAGTTTACTGGTATCCTTGGGGGCCTGAAGCTCTTCAAAAAGCTAAGACTGAAAACAAACCTATTTTTCTCAGCATTGGTTATTCTGCTTGTCATTGGTGTCATGTCATGGCTCATGAGTCCTTTGAGAATGAAGAAATTGCTAAAATTATGAATGAATATTTTGTTAACATTAAGGTGGATCGAGAAGAGAGACCTGATGTGGATGCTTTGTATATGAGAGCCCTTGTTGCATTGACAGGTCATGGTGGGTGGCCGCTCAGTATGTTTCTAACAGCCGATCAGAAACCATATCTTGGTGGAACTTACTATCCTCCCTTTGCAAAATATAACCGTCCTGGGTTTACCGAAGTTCTAAAGCAGGCATATGATTTATTTGCAGGTGATAAAGATAAACTGGAAACTCGGGTACAAAACACTTTTCAAAAAATTTCTCAGCAAAGCCAGGTTGGTAAAGCCCGAGAAATTCCGTATGATCAATTAATTCAAGAAGCAGTAGATATTCTTTCCGACAGATTTGACGAAGGTTTTGGTGGTTTTGGTTCAGGTATGAAATTCCCTGAACCTATGCACTACACACTCTTGTTACGACATTGGGCACGTAATGGTGAAGGTTTGGATATTATTGACAAGAGTTTGACGTCAATGGCAGAAGGTGGATTGTTTGACCAGTTAGGCGGAGGCTTTCATCGCTATTCGACGGACCGAAAATGGCTGGTTCCGCATTTTGAGAAAATGCTATATGACAACGGGTTGTTGACAAAACTTTTTCTCGATATGTTTCAAGCGACTAAACAGGACATTTACAGGACCACTGTAAAAGAAACTTTTGCTTGGCTCTTACGTGAAATGACTTCTTATGAAGGTGCCTTTTTTGCTAGTCAAGACGCAGATTCAGAGGGTAAAGAAGGAACCTGGTATACCTGGGAATTGAAAGAAATTCTTAACCTATTAGGGCCTAAGCACGCTAAGGTTTTTTCCCGAGCATACGGCTTGGTTCCCCGAGGTCACATTGATGGTCGAAATGTTCTGCATATCAGTGAGCAGGTTGAAAAAGTGGCCAAAGCAGAAAATATACCTATTTTTGAAGCAGATCATATTTTAAGAAAAGGAAAAGAAACTCTTTTTGCAGCGCGTGAAAAAAGGCCAAGACCTTCCCGCGATGAAAAAATAATTACTGCATGGAACGGCCTGATGATCACGGCTCTGGCTCATGGTTCGTCTGTGTTAGGTGACGCACGTTATTTGGAGTCGGCTTCTAGATGTGCTGACTTTATCTGGTCTAAACAGTGGCATTCTGGAATACTTTTGCGCATTTATAAAGATGGCCAAAGTAAAATTAATGGTTGCCTTGATGATTACGCTTATTTTCTCGAGGGCTTGATATCAATTTATGAGGCTGGACTTGATAGTCGATGGATAGTTCGAGCTAAGGCACTAGCCGATGCCATGATTGCAGAGTTCTGGGATGAAAGAGAAGGAGGCTTCTTCCTTGCAGGTCGGTCCGGTGAAGCTTTGATCTCCGAACTCAAAAACCCTGCTGACGAGGCTCTACCTTCTGCTAATGCAATAGCAGCTCAGGCTTTATTAAGACTGGGCCGGCTCACGGGAGAGGAATCTTATGGTGCCAAAACAGAAGCAGTTTTGCGGTCTTTTCAATCAATGATGGAAAGAAGTCCGGTGGGTTTTACGGGGCTTTTATCGGCGGCAAGTGCTTTGAGTCTTCCTCCTGTTGAGGTTATCTTTGCGGGGCCTCGCGATCATACATCCTTTGATGAAATGCTAAAAATCCTGCATGCCGACTACCGACCTAACAAAGTAGTACTTTGGAATGAAAAAGAAACCACATGCAAATTGTTACTACCTGCCAAAGGGAAGTTCGCAGAAAAACTAAAACCCTCGGTTTATCTTTGTCAGAACACCACCTGTCACGCCCCAGTGCAAACTGGAATGGCTCTGAATAAACTTCTTGAAAGACCACAAGAGATTAGACTGAATATTTTTGATGAAGATAAAAAGAATGCCAAGATACTAGAACAAGAACAAGCTAACTTCATGGGCGTGATGGGTAATATTTTCGAACAAATCGGTATCCAAAAACCTAACCCCGGTCGTGGTCAGAGTGATGTTGAACCCAAAGGGAAATAGTTGCTACCCTGCTCAATTTTTGGAGACCTTTAGGGAGTAAGGTTTTACTTATTTTTTTCTTTACTAAAGTGGTATATTTTTTCAACACTAGTTTGTGAAAATCCGTCTCTGTAAATGGATTTCTACGGTGTTTTTAGCGTTACTCGCTACGGCAATATCTTTCATGTTGCTATGGTTGTAATCTCCACTTGTAATGGCCAGAGGCGTGCCGCCTTCTACCACATAATTTCGGGTGGGAAACTTGAAGGTTCCGTTGGGATTACGTATGACTAGAGAAAAATTACTAGATCGTGAATTAGCGACCGCAACATCCTTTAAGTTATCAGGATTAAAGTGTCCAGTTGTTAGTGCAAAAGGGCCGCCACCTGCAGAAAAAGTAATGGGGTTTTTAAAGCTTCCATCGGCATTTGAATTTAATATGTACATATTATCTCCCTGACCTGCGGCAAATACCAAGTCTACTTTACCATCGTTGTTCATGTCGCTGGCGACCAAGGCAAGAGGAACTAGTTGTTCTGCTAGCCGTTTTGGTTTCTGAAAAGTTCCATCACCGTTTCCGATAAAGAGACGAATAGAGCTTGCACCTGAACTACTGGCTGCCAGGGCAATGTCCAAGTGGCCGTCCGAATTAAAATCTTCTGTTGTACCTGAAAATGATCGTGAACCGGTGAGATAAGTTTCTCCTTTATTAAAGCGACCACTACCCGTACCTAAATACAATTCCATCTTAGAGAATGTTAGGGTAACGGCGATATCAAGGTTGCCGTCTTCATTATAATCTCCCAAAACAATACTCAAAGGGACTTTGCCGGTTCGGGTGCGAAGGGGTTTCCTGAATTTTCTATTTCCTTTACCCAGGAAAACCAAAAACATTTCCTCACCTCGAGCATTAACTGCAATATCAGGAACACCATCTCTATTGAAATCCCCTACTGCTGTCATAGTTGGTTCAAGTGCGACATTTATGGTTACACCTGAATTGAAACTTCCATTACCTTTACCATATAGCAAGGTTAGGGTGTTATCTTTGGCGTTTGTGGAAATTAAATCTAGCTCTCCATCAAGATCCATGTCGGTGGTTAATAAATGTGCAGGGCCCTTGCCCACTGGTATGACATCGTATTTGTAGAACAAATCAGGCGGTGGTTTGGGTAGATCGCAGGCGGCTAAGAATAAAACCGCGCAATGTAAAGCAATCATAGATAAATATTGAGGGAAAACCAAGAAGTGCATAGTTTTTATGAAATTTGATATTTTAATAATATATATTCGGTTATTTGGAAATCTCTTGATTTTGTTGTGCTACTATGCAAAAATTTGAGGCTCGCATAATAAAATCATTATATAGCGAATAAGTAAGTTAAGTTGAATCTATTCAATTAACCCCTCGCTCTAGGCTTAACCTGGGGCTAATTTTAACCCATGAGGAGGTATCTGTTGCGATCTTACCAGAGTGTCCTGATTCTTAAACCCGATATTGACGAAGCACGTGTTGCTGAGGCGCTGGAAACAATAGGCGAGTTCATTAAGAGCAATGGTGGCGCATCTCTTAAAATCGAAAACTGGGGTAAAAAACGCCTTGCCTACCGGGTGAAGAAAAACCGATTTGGGATATACCTGAACCTTTATCACACCCTTGAATCTGCTAAGGTTATTGAGCTGGAAAATAAATATAAACTTTACGATTTAGTTATCAAGTTTATGGTGGTCAGGTTAGAAGATGATGAACTGGAAAGAGCGCTTGGCAAGGAAACAGAAGCTGAGGAAGAGAAAAAGAGTACAGATTAAGAGGAGTTTAGAGGGCATCTAAAAACAAAGTAACAATAAGGACTTGATATGGCTTCATTCAACAAGGTGCTTTTGATGGGGAACCTAACACGTGATCCTGAGCTTCGTTATACTGCAAGTGGGGCTGCTGTAGCAAGTTTTGGCTTGGCGGTCAACCGAAAGTTTAAGCAAGGAGAAGAGTGGAAAGACGAGGTTTGTTTTGTCGATATTACGGTTTGGGCTAAGCAAGGTGAAAATTGTGCACAATACCTGAATAAAGGAAGCCTGGTTTTTCTTGAAGGTCGTCTTAACTATCAGAGCTGGGAAGCAGATGGTGGACAAAAGCGCAACAAGTTAGAAGTGGTTGCAAATAATGTACAGTTTTTAACCCGTCAGGGAGATAAGGCTAGTATTGATCCTAATACGACGACTGCTCCACCNGCTGACGATATTCCATTTTAAAAAATAAATAAAAAAAGGTGGTCATGTCAGAAACAAAAAAGAGTTCAGTTTTTTCTCAAAAAATTTGCAGATTTTGTAACGACGACCAAAGTAAAGTTTACATTGATTTTTATGATATTAAGGCATTGAAACCATTAATCTCTGAAAGAGGCAAGATTGTGCCTTCACGTATTTCTGGGAATTGTGCCAAGTGTCAGAGAATTTTAACCCGTGCGATTAAAAAAGCCAGAAGTATTGCCTTGTTGCCATTTGCTGTTGAGCATTAGACTTGCCATTGCCATCAAATAATCTTCTGATACCNGTAGTTCTGGGNTTTTTTCTGATTGTTGCTTTGGTGATCTTTCCNCCACTTGGAGCATTGATCNNCATTTTATCCCCTTTTCCTCTTATTTTTATTTACTTACAAAGGGGTAGGCNGGTTGGCATTGCTCTTATTGCATTGGTTTTTTCGGTTCTCTTGTTGCTTGTTGGAACGGATCGGGCGATGCTGTTTTTGGCTGAGTATGCGNTCATGGCTTTGGTGCTTGCAGAGCTTATACGAATGCGGTTACCGGGAGACCGTTGTATAGCTGGTGGTGCTTTGGTATCTGGTTTAATGTCCATGTTTCTGTTGGTAGCCTTGTTAGGTGATCAAGATACANCGTTTAAAGAGTTCTTTGAGAAGCAGATTCGGGCCCACCTTTCTGAGTCGATNNAAGTTTTTAAATCGNTGGGTGAGAATAAAGCGGAAGTTGCAAAGATGAAGTTATACGCAGAAAATGCTGCAGAAGATGTTGCGGCAGCTTATCCGGCTTTTTTGCTCATAGGATCTTTAGTTGGTGCTGTGGTCAATTACACATTGATTCGGTTAGCTTGGATGCGGATTTACGGAGTTGGTTTGTTTTCGGGAAGAGCATTTTCAGATTGGGTTTGTCCAGACAACCTTGTTTGGTGTTTTATATTTTCAGGGTCGGCCGTATTTTTGGGCAACGGAATGGTTGAAAGTGCAGGGCTAAATGTTTTTCTGATCATGCTTTGTATCTACTTTTCCCAGGGACTAAGCATTGTAGTTCATTTTTTGAAAGTCAGGAATGTACCTACTTTCTTTTGGTTTGTTCTCTTTATATTAATTTTTGTACAACCTCTTTTAATTGGATTGTTGGCTGGATTGGGAGTGTTTGATATTTGGGTAGATTTTAGAAAGATTAGAATTGCTGAAGATATAAGTTAAAAACACTCTTGTCCTTAGGAAAGGAAAACTAAATGAAGCTATTGTTAAAAGAAGATGTGGATGGCCTCGGGTTTTGTGGTGATGAGGTAGANGTTAAAGATGGATATGGAAGAAATTTCTTGATTCCTAAAGGCAAAGCTTTGCTTGCAACTCCCAACAACCTTAAGGCTTTTAACCACCAAAAACGAGTTGTTCAGGGTAAATTGGCGAAGGTGGTAGCTGCGGCNCAGGATATTGCTGGTGAAGTTGAGAAAGTAACTTGCTCAATCAAGAAAAAGGTCGGCGATACGGGTAAAATGTTTGGTTCGGTGACGGCTCAGGAAATAGCTGANCTACTTAAAGCTCAAGGTGTAGATGTTGATCGTCGTAAAATTCAGATTGCTGAACCAATTAAAAAGGCGGGNGAATATAAAATTCCTGTGAAACTCCATTCAAATGTGATTGCANATATCAAGCTTACTGTNGAAGGAGAACAGGAAANTTTAACACCTACTGATCCCGTATCGGAAGTTGAGCAGAAAGGAAACTCGCAAAAAGAAGCTAAAGAGTAACTNTTTTACCCTAAAAGAATTATGGCCAATGCCCTGACTGAAATTTCTCTTAATAAGTTACCTCCTTACAATAAGGAAGCGGAGCAAAGTGTTCTAGGGGCCTGCTTNCACTCAGAGGATNCTATTGCCAAGGCTCTTGAAGTTTTGAGTNCTGAGGACTTTTATAAGTCGACGCATAAAAAAATATTTTCTGTAATGCTAGAACAGTTTGAAGGCAATGAGCCGATAGATGTTCTAGCGGTGGCAGATAAGCTCAAAAGGAAGAACGAGCTTGAAGAAGTTGGGGGCATAGAATATCTATCTCTTCTTGAAGATTTTGTTCCCACTTCCACGGCGGTGACTCACCACGCTAAAATTCTCCGCGAAAAAAAAATCCTACGAGATCTGATTCAAACGGCTACAGAGATTGTTTCNAGTGGTTATAGTGACAGTGATGACGTAGATACTCTGCTTGATAAAGCTGAGCAGTCGATTTTTGAGATCTCCGAAAAAAGAACCAAACCAAGTTTTCATAAGCTGCCTGATATTATCAAGAGGGGGTTGTCAGATCTGGAGAAACTNTCTCAAAAGCCGGGAATGGTNACCGGTGTGCCTTCCGGATTTATNGATTTGGATAATATGACAGCAGGCTTTCAAAATTCGGACTTGATCATTCTGGCGGCNCGGCCCAGTATGGGGAAAACCAGCTTTGCTTTGGATATTGCNCGCTATGTTTCTTTAAGTAAAAAACTTCCCACAGCATTTTTTAGTCTCGAAATGTCCAAGGAACAATTAGGAATGAGGCTTTTGTGTTCCAAGGCACAAGTGGATTCCTCCAAAGTCCGGACAGGTTACTTGGCTAAGAGTGATTGGCCTAAAGTCCATGANGCGGGNAGGGAACTCGCGGAAGCTCAATTGTTTATTGATGACAGCCCGGCCTTATCAGTTCTCGATGTGCGAGCAAGAGCCCGTAGACTTGCCGCTGAACAGCCTCTAGGNCTTATTATTATTGACTATATGCAATTGATGCAGGGGCGTGGTAGTTCTGAGAGTCGACAGCTGGAGGTTTCAGAAATATCTAGAGGACTCAAGGCTTTGGCGAAAGAGATNAATGCACCTATACTGGCTCTTTCTCAGTTAAGCCGTGCTGTTGAAAGCCGAACGGATAAGCGTCCACTTTTATCGGACCTGAGAGAGTCAGGCTCTATTGAGCAGGATGCAGATGTGGTCATGTTTATATATCGTGATGTTGTATATAACCCAGAAACAGAGGATCCCCATAAAACAGAGGTCCTTATTCGAAAACAAAGAAACGGCCCCATTGGAGAGGCGTTTCTACACTTTGAAAATCAGTACACACGCTTCTATGATAGAAGTGTGCGCACAAATGTTCCACCCGAAACAGAATCTACAGATTTTGAACCCGCTTTTTAATTGCAATCAACCATATTAATGTGAAGGTATTTTAGTGAAACTTTTTACTGAGTTTTATTGCTTCCCAGTATTTTTATTTCTGATGCTCGTTTCAGTAAATGCGGGGGCTCAACAACATCCCGATATAGGTGACATTCAGTTATCGGAAAAAGTCAGGGCTGATTTTTATTTTTCTCAGGGAAAATTTAAAAAGGCAATAGAAATTTATAAAATAGTCCTTGAGGATAATATTAGGCCCGGTTATGTATTTCGCAATATGGTGAAGGCTTGGAGTGCTATGAGGGCACTTGTCGATGCAGAAAAGTTCTTAAACGAATATCGCCAGTCGCATGAAAAATCTTCCGCAGTTTGGTATGCATTTGGCTACCTAGAATATATCAAAGGGGAAGATGAAAAAGCTAAAAAGCTGTTTATGCGCGCGACGGAATTAGATCCTCAGAATGGATTGGCTTGGAATAACTGGGCGGCTTCACTTGTTAGAAATAATCGTTTTGAGGAAGCGTTGAAAAAAGTGCGAACTGCCATTCGAGTAAATCCAAAAGAATTGATGTTCTTTTACAACCTGAAAAAGATTTTTGAAGAAATGGGTGAGGGGCAAAGATTTAAAGAGGAGTATGAGTACTCTTTAAGGCAAGGAGTAGGGTCCTGGGGTTATGGAAAAGTTCTCGCTCGATCTATTCGACAAAATTCATTCAGAGATTATGACAAAGGAAATTTGGCAGGAGCGATTGAAGGTTTTGATAAAATTTTAGATATTTATAGGCAAATTGAAGATTTTAATGGCCAGGTTCCGGCTTTATTTAGTCTTGGGTTGCTCCATGAGGAAAGTGGACACACCAAACAGAGTCAGGAATTTTTCAAGCGAGTATTGGCAATCAATCCTGATCATATTCAGGCGAAACAGAAATTAAGTCCTAAAAATTAATATTAAGATGTTTTTTCCTAGATATACCTTTACTATTAGTTAGAATATTTGTGTTTGAGTATATTTTATATTCTATATCTTTATTCTATTTAACTATTGACAAATAAGGGACTTAAGCGATAAAATTTGGTCGCTTCTATGTATTTCTAACTGGTGTCAAGGAGACAATGTGGGCAAGGATGAAGTAACCATAGTTCTATTTCCTGGGTCATCGGGGGCTCCTAAGAAACTGCGTTTACCAAGACGCGTTGTAAAGTTTGGCGTTTTGGTTTCTTTTGTAGTTTTAATTGGGTTTCTGGGGTCGACATTTTACTTTACTCAACAATATTTGCGATTACAGGGAAGTGAAACTGAACTGGCTAAACTTCTGCGGGATTCGAAAATACGTAAGATACAGGTAGAAAAGTTTGCACAGCAAGTTAAAAACTTTGAGACAGAGATGGCTCGATTGGAACGATTTGAGAAAAAACTCCGCGTCATTACAGCCTTGGAAAACTCCCCAAAGTCTGTTGAGAAAAACTGGGGCGTAGGAGGCCCTTATGGTTTGAGCACAAACAGTTTCTCAACATCCATGAGTCGAGGAGCTGTTAATATTGTAGATCGTTTGTCTAATGGCCTTGCTCATTTAGGAAGGCAAGCAAAAATTCAGAGTATAAGCTTTCAGGAATTAAATAATTTTTTTAAGAATCAAAAATCTTTTCTTTCCTCAACCCCATCAATATGGCCGACTCGAGGTTGGGTTACTTCTGATTTCGGTTTTAGGAAATCTCCCTTTACGGGTTTAAGAGAAAAACATGAAGGCTGGGATATTGCAGCACGAACCGGAGCTACGGTACGTGCAACCGCGGACGGTATTGTTGTGGTAGAAGGTAGAGAGCATGGTTATGGAAATCTAGTTGAGATTGACCATGGTTATGGCATCGTTACTCGTTATGGTCATAATTCAAAACACTTGGTTAAAGTGGGAGATCATGTAAAACGCGGGCAAGTTGTTTCTCTAGTTGGAAATACTGGGCGAAGCACTGGGCCTCATCTCCACTATGAAGTATTGCTAAAGGGTGTGCCGGTAAGCCCAAAGAACTATATTTTAGAAGAGTAGGCTGTTCTTTTCCCCACCGATAGATATCCCTCGCTTTTCTGTGAGTATACTTTAGTAATTGAAGTTTTGGTTACTATGGTCATCGTCTGAGATTATTTCCTGAATTATTAAGCATTAACCTAGGGATTGAGATGGTATTTGATTTAATCAAAAAATTTGTAGGCACTCGTAACGACCGTGAGATTAAGCGGATTCAGAGTTACGTGGATGCTGTGAACGCGCTGGAAGACGAGATTAAAAAACTCTCTGACGACCAGCTTATTGCAAAGACTTCTGATTTTAAAGGCCGATTGGTTAATGGTTCTACTTTGAATGAGATTCTGCCTGAGGCATTTGCCGTAGTCCGTGAAGCAAGTATGCGGGTTCTTGGAATGCGACACTTTGATGTGCAGATTATAGGTGGAGTAGTTCTTCATGAAGGAAAAATAGCGGAAATGAAAACGGGTGAAGGAAAAACCCTTATGGCAACATTACCAGTTTATTTGAATGCTCTGACTGGGAAAGGCGTGCATGTTGTAACGGTTAATGACTATCTTGCCACCCGTGATAGCGAGTGGATGGGAAAGGTTTACAAGTTTTTAGGCTTGTCCGTAGGAATGATTTATCACGATATTCCTGAGGATGAGAGAAAGGCGGCTTATTCTTCCGATGTGCTTTATGGCACAAATAATGAGTTTGGATTTGATTTTCTTAGGGATAATATGAAGTTCTCCAACGATCAAATGGTTCAGCGGGAGTTAAACTTTTCCATTGTAGATGAGGTGGACAGTATTTTAATTGATGAAGCCCGGACTCCTTTGATCATTTCCGGTCAAGCAGAAGAATCAACAGACAAATATTATCAGGTTAACCAGCTTATCCCTCGGCTGAAAAAGGATCAACATTACTTGGTAGATGAAAAAGCTAAGAGTGCTGCCTTGACGGATGAGGGCATTATCCTAATGGAAAAGTTGTTGAATATAGAAAACCTATATGATCCTGCAAATATTGAAACACTTCATTGCCTTAATCAGGCGGTTAAGGCTCATGGACTGTTTAAAAATGAAGTCGACTATGTTGTGAAGGATGGTGAAGTTGTAATTATTGACGAGTTCACTGGCCGCATGATGTCGGGAAGGCGATATAGTGACGGATTGCACCAAGCATTGGAAGCAAAAGAGGGTGTGAAAATTGAAAATGAAAATCAGACTCTTGCAAGCATCACATTCCAAAACTATTTTCGTATGTATAATAAATTGGGAGGCATGACCGGAACTGCAGATACTGAGGCAGAAGAGTTTAGCTCGATTTATAAACTTGAAGTCATTGTAGTGCCGACTAATCAGCCTATGATAAGGGAAGACTATCCTGACGTTATTTTCAGAACAGAAAAGGAAAAGTTTGATGCCGCGATCGAAGAAATCAAGGAGCTAAATGCAATAAAAAGGCCTGTTCTCGTAGGCACAATATCTATTGAAAGATCCGAGCTTTTGAGCAAAAAGTTGAAAAAAGTCGGCATTAAACATAGTGTTTTGAATGCTAAGCATCATGAGCAAGAAGCAGAAATCATTTCACAAGCTGGGCAACCTGGAGCAGTAACCATTGCGACAAATATGGCCGGAAGAGGAACAGATATTGTGCTGGGCGAGGGCATTCCTGAGTTAGGCGGTCTTCATATTCTTGGGACTGAACGGCATGAAAGCCGACGGATTGATAATCAGTTACGAGGTCGTTCTGGACGGCAGGGAGACAAAGGGTCTTCTCGTTTTTACCTCAGCCTTGAGGATGATTTGCTGCGTATATTTGGCTCTGATAAAATTTCTCCTTTGATGGCCCGTTTGGGAATGGAAGATGGTCAACCTATTGAGCATACCATGGTTTCAAAAGCTGTTGCTAACGCGCAGAAAAAAGTAGAAGCTCATAACTTTGATATTCGCAAACACCTTTTAGAATACGACGATGTTATGAATCGTCAAAGGGAGGTTCTTTATGCCTTGCGTAGGGAAATAATTAATACGGAAAACGGGAAAGAAATTCTGTTAGATATGGCCGACGAGGTGGTTGATGATGCTCTAGCTTACATCGCCGATGAAAAGATATATCCGGAAGAATGGGATATTGAGAGTTTGAATGAGTTGCTAGAAAGACAGTTTGCGGTTCATATTGACAAACCTAATGATAATGATTTACTTCTTCAAGGAAGTACAACACTTGAGCTAGAGCATTGTAATAGAGAAAAGCTCCATGGTGCCGTTATGGTTGCAGTAACACGAGCATATGAAGCTAAAGAAGTTGGTGTTAATAGCGACTTCATGCGGCATGTTGAAAAAGTCATAATGCTTCAGGTTCTGGACTCACTTTGGAAAGATCACTTACTAGGCATGGATCACCTTAAAGAAGGGATTGGTTTGAGAGGTTATGCTCAGAAGAATCCTTTGACGGAATATAAAAAAGAAGGGTTTGACTTGTTTAGTAATATGATGGCACGTATCAAAGAAGAAAGTACAGAATATCTATTCAAGGTGCAGGTTAATAATGAATTGGAAATGGAAGATGAGTTTGTAAGTAAACCTCAAAATGTTGTGGAACACAGAGGAAACTCGAACCCTCTTGAAAAGCCGGTAACAATTCGACGTGATGAAGACAAAGTTGGTCGGAATGACCCTTGTCCATGTGGAAGTGGTAAGAAATACAAAAAGTGCCACGGTAAATAAATACTGTGTTAAGTATTCTCTGCAGCCTCCTGGCACTCAATGCATAAAGAGGTCAACGGCATAATTTGAAGTCTCTTTAGGCTAATCTTCTTCTCGCAGGACTCACACTCGCCATAATTACCATTGTGTATTCTGAATAATGCTTCTTCAATCAACTTGAACTCATTTCTATCCCTGCTGGTCAATTGAAAAATCATTTCTCTCCCCTCAAGACTAGAGGCAAGGTCAATTTCGTTGCTGAATGTCAAATCTCCAGTATCACGTTCGACTGATTGCGAAGCTTGAATTAACTTTAATAGCTCGCTTCTATTAACAATAAGCCGTTCACGAATTTTAAGAACAGTAGGATCGAGGTTAGGGTCCTCTTGCCCGATCAGGAATAACTTACCAGGCTTAGTAGTAGAGTCTGAGGCTTTAGTATTACTTTTTTTGGATACAGGCCTTGTGGCAAACCTTTTTGTCTTTTTAGTGTTTGAGATACCTGCTTTCTTTAAGGCTTTAGGCTTTGGCTTCGTCTTAGAAGATGTTGTTTTTTTTGGTTTTGCTGATTTCTTAGTTGATAGCTTATTTTGCGTAGTTACTTTTTTCTTGGCAGTTACTTTTTTCTTGGCAGTTACTTTTTTCTTGGCAGTTACTTTTTTCTTGGCAGTTACTTTTTTCTTGGCA
>PAJA01000082.1 GCA_002705185.1 Nitrospina sp.
TTCTTTTGATCCCATTTTGCTGCCTCATGAAGTGGAGTATGACCATCATTATCTTTATGATGAACAAGTGCTCCGTTAATGATCAGAAACTTGGCAATTTCTAAGTATCCTTTTTCCGCTACCCAATGCAGTGCTGATCGGCCCAGTCTATCTACTGCCAGAATCTCTGCTCCTTCCTTGAGTAGAAGCTTAATGAGTTTAATGTTTCCCTGGGCGCTTGCCGCGTGAAGAGGAGTATTACCCCAACCCGATCGATTATTGACATTAGCACCTCTTTTGATCAGATTACGAGCAGTTTCGATATTGTTCTGGTCTGCGGCTAGATGAAGAGGAGTGTAGCCAAAACTATCCTTGGCTTCTATTTCGGCGTCATGGTCTAGAAGTATTGAAGTCAGCTTATCTAGGTTTTCCAGTGCAACTATATGTAATGGGCTTAATCCCTCATGGTCAGGGATATTGGTATTCGCTCCCCGTTCCAACAATAAATTAATAAAGTTGAACCGATTATGAAAGACAGACTTGTAGAGGGGAGTGATTCCGCGTTTGTTCTGGGAATTGATATCTAATCCAATGATCAGTCTCTCGGCTTTATCTATATCGTTCAATTCAATAGCGTTTAGTAATTGTTCAATAGTTGCAGGAGATATAAAAGGGTCTCTTTCGGAGTCTCTATAAAATACTGAGTTCAGGTCAAAGAATGTTTTGTTAGAGGAAGAGGTCAATGTCAGAAAGTCGATAGATACGAAGTCAGGCGCATCTAATATTTGGTTTGCCTCAAGAGAAAATTTATCTGTCTCGGCAAAAGCTAGCCTAGCCGCTAAAAATAGTAGTGACAAAAATATAACAATACTGATTTTTTGTTTATGCTTCATATTAATGATTGTGCCATCCATTTAAAAAATAGGCAATATCTCCTCATCAATAAGAATCCTCAAGATTGAATCGAAGATTTGTTATTTTTTACTTTAAGCTTTGGGCGTATTTTTAAAGGAACTAAACTCAAATCTATGCATTACGGATTATTTTTCAGTGACTTTGCTGACGAAATAAATAGATAGAGTGGCGATAAAAAAAGCCGGAACCAGTTCATAAATTAATAGATCCGAAAGACCTGTGGCTTTCCAGGTAAGAGTTGTTAAAAACCCAGTTAGCATTCCTGCTATGGCTCCATCACGCGTTACTTTTTTAGAGTACAAAGTAAATAAAATAAGTGGACCAAAACTTGCTCCTAATCCTGACCAGGCAAACAGGACGAACCAGAAGATGACCCTCGTCTCACCGAGCGCAATGAGCATAGCTCCTATTCCAAGAATCAGCACTGTTATTCGACTGACTAGAAGAATTGTTTTATGGGAAAAAGTTTTTTTAAGAATTTTNGAATATACATCATGTGCAANTGCTGAGGTGGCAACTANAATTTGNGCCGATACAGTTGACATGATAGCGGCTAACACCCCTGTTAGNACNACNGCNGTTAACAAGGTGGGTAATAATTGTTCCGCTGCTTTAGGGAACAGGTGNTCAGGATCTTCCAGTCCTGGGAACAAAGCTTGACCACAAATACCTAACAAGATAGACGATGAATAAACCATTAGGCCCCAGCCTAAAGCGATCCACGTTCCTTTTTGAATGGTCTCTGTATTTTTTGCTGCCATGTAACGAGTGATAACATGTGGTTGGCCTGGATATCCAAGTCCAATTCCAAGCAACCCGACTAGGGAACCTAAAAAAACTGATACTGATTTTCCTCCCATCCACTGTAATGTTTCGGGAGAAGCTTTACTCACTTCGGTTAACATTCCGGAAAAACCTCCAAGACTGGTAAGCGCCATGAGCGAAAGAATGACCAGCCCCAATACCATAATGATACCTTGGATAAAATCAGTCCAGGCCACGGCACGAACTCCGCCCATCATGGTATACACGAGAACAATTATACCACCCACGGAAATACTAATAATATGAGGAACTCCGAAGATAGCGTCGAAAGTTTTTCCAATAGCGGTAAACTGGGCTGCGACATAAGCCATCATGCAGGAAAAAATGATAACAACGGAAACCATTCGCAAGATATTGCTCTTGTCATCAAAATGGTTTTCAAAATAATCCGGAAGGGTGATAGCGTTATTTTCTTCAGAATGTTTTCGTAGCTTCTCGGCAATGAAGAGCCAGTTAATTAGATAACCCAACAGGCAACCGGGCATAAACCATACTGAGGACAAGCCNTCCTTATAAGCTAAACCAACAGTCCCCAAGACGGCCCATGCGCTTTCGGAACTGGCAGTTGAAGAAATAGCAGTTACCCAAGCCTTCAATGATCGATCAGCAAGAAAAAAATCCAGCGGGGAAGAGGTCATCCGTGCTGTCCACACCCCAATACCCAGCATGGTCAGTACATAAAGACTAAAAACAAGCATAATGGTGCCAGAAAGTTCTGTCACTACGAACTCCTATCGGAAAGAATAAAGCAAAAACTCATTGAGTTCAGAAAACGATTCGATCGCCAACAAAAGCTATTGGTAGTTCGCCTCGCACCTCGCCATTGTGATAGAATCCTTGTTTTTATCATTGATTCACCTTTTCTTTATGGATANTGCTTATTCTATGAACAGCTATGAACCCAACTCCATTGAATCCAAATGGCAGGCTCACTGGGAAGAAAAAAAGTCTTTTAAAGTCGAGCTAGACTCTTCCAAAGAAAAATATTACCTGCTGGAAATGTTTCCCTATCCGTCAGGGAGAATCCACATGGGCCATGTACGTAACTACACCATTGGTGATGCCCTGGCCCGGTTCAAACGCATGCAAGGCTTCAACGTCATGCACCCTTTAGGGTGGGATGCATTTGGGATGCCAGCAGAGAACGCTGCNATTAAAAACAAAACACACCCAGCCCAATGGACATTTGAAAATATCCGCACCATGCGCAAGCAAATTAAGGCCTTGGGGCTGAGTTACGATTGGGACCGTGAAATTGCAACTTGCCATCCGGGCTATTATAAATGGAACCAATGGTTTTTTCTAAAGTTCTTGGAAAAAGGTATCGCCTACCGAAAAAACTCTACCATCAACTGGTGTGAAGACTGCCAAACAGTCCTTGCTAACGAGCAGGTTGTGGAAGGCTGTTGCTGGCGGTGCGATAACGAGGTTCTGCAAAAACAGCAGGAAGGTTGGTTCTTCAAAATTACCGATTATGCCGATAGACTTCTGGAGGGTTGTAAGAGCCTTACTGGTAAATGGCCAGAACAAGTACTTACTATGCAAGCCAACTGGATCGGAAAAAGTTTCGGTGCTGAAGTGGACTTTAAAGTTCAAGAGAGTGACGAGGTCATTAAAGTATTCACCACCCGACCTGACACACTATATGGTGCCATGTTTATGGTGTTGGCTCCCGAACACCCGCTCACTNAAAAACTATCGCGGGGGACCAAGCAGGAAAATNCAATTAATGATTTTGTACAAAAGGTAAAAGTACAGGATACCATCGCCAGAACCAGTGAGGGTGGTAACAAAGAAGGAGTTTTTACTGGCGCTTATGCCTTGAACCCCTTAACAGGAGAGTCTATTCCGGTATGGACAGCCAATTTTGTGCTCATGGATTATGGTACTGGTGCAATAATGTCTGTACCCGCACATGATCAGCGGGATCTAGATTTTGCGCACAAATATGATTTACCCGTCCGGNTTGTCATTCAATCCGAAACCACTGGGCTAGATGGAGAGGCATATACGCAAGATGGTGCAATGCTGAATTCCGGATCCTTTGATGGACTGGTTGGCCAAGAAGCTCGAAGGGCAGTTTGTCAGTATCTGGAAAAAGAAGGCATCGGCAAAGCAACGATTAATTANCGGCTACGCGATTGGGGAGTTTCTCGACAACGATACTGGGGAACACCTATTCCAGTCATTCATTGCTCAGATTGCGGGATCGTACCGGTCCCAGAAGATCAACTACCAATCGAACTTCCTCTCGATGCAAAACTGGGAGATCAAGGACAGTCNCCTTTACATACTTTAGAATCTTTCTATAAAGCTTCTTGTCCTAGATGTGGTGCCAGTGCTCGCCGCGATACGGATACACTCGATACTTTTCTTTGCTCTTCGTGGTATTTTGACCGCTACACGTCACCTCGATCCGAGGAAGCACCTTTCAGCAAGCAAAATAGCAATTACTGGATGCCAGTCGATCAATATGTCGGTGGTATCGAGCATGCAATTTTGCATCTTCTTTATTCCCGATTCTTTAATCTTGCTCTAAATGACCTTGGCTTGACCCAGGCTCTGGAACCTTTTGATCATCTGCTGACGCAGGGTATGGTCATTAAGGATGGTGCCAAAATGTCCAAATCCAAAGGCAATGTCGTGGACCCGGACGAAATCATTAGCAACTATGGGGCTGATACGGCTCGAGTCTTTATTCTGTTCGCTGCGCCACCTGTGAAAGATTTAGAGTGGAGCGATCAAGGTGTAGAGGGATGTTCACGGTTTTTAAAAAGAGTGTGGCGTATTTTTGGTGAATTTATGGAAGAAACCAAAACGGTAAAATTGCCGGACGAATCTTTTACGAGCTCTGTTCCCGAAATCAAAGCTCTTCGAAGAATGACCCACATAACCATAAGGCGAGTGACCGATGATATTGAAACAAGAATGCAATTTAATACTGCCATTGCTGCAATTATGGAACTTGTTAACCATCTCTTTAGCCTTAGAGATTGGTGGAGCAACAACCGGGATGAATCAGCAAGGATGGCGATGCGGGAAGCTCTAGAAACATTAATACTGACATTGTCACCTTTTGCACCACATATTGCAGAGGAAATGGCGGAAGAAATGGGGCTTGCCAAAACTATGGGTCAATGGACATGGCCTAAATACAAAGAGAAGTTAACCCAAACTGATGACATATTGATCGTCCTTCAGGTCAATGGTAAGGTGAGGCACAAAATTTCTGTTATATCTGATATTAGCGAAGAAGATTTAAAAACTCGATCTCTGGAAGATCCCAAAATCAAAGACTGGACTCAAGATAAAGAAATTAAAAAGGTTATCGTAGTTCCTAAAAAACTTGTGAATATCGTTGTCCAATGAAGCAAATATCCTTTAAATTGTTGATAGTAATTACGCTTTTCCTTAATGGGTGCGGATATCATCTCCTGGGCACAGGTTCTACTCTGCCCAAGCATTTAAAAACCATTTTCATACCTGTATTCACTAATAGCTCCACCCAGCCAGAAATTCATCGGCAATTAACAAGTTCCGTCATTAACTCCTTTGTTACAGATGGAAGGGTTAAGGTTGTTCGGAATAGTAAGTCCGACATGGTTTTGACCGGTGACCTTTTTTACTATGAATTAAAGACCGTCTCTTTTAACTCGAATAATTTTGCTACAGGTCATATCGTGAAGTTAGCTGTAAATGTTGAAGTGACCGATAAGGCAAATAATAAACCTTACCTAAAACAAACTTTAAGAGCCGAATGGAACTATAAAGCTACCTCTGATATTGTTGGTACAGAATCAGCTAGGTTAGCGGCCCTCGAACAGGCGTATCGTGTATTGGGCAACCGATTGGTGAGCCTGCTCATTAACAAGTTCTAAACTTCCACTCTACCGTGACCCCTGATAAATTAATTCTTCAAATATCTAAAGGCCAAATAGAGCCTTTCTATTTTCTCTATGGTCCAGAAGTTTTTTACCAGACTGAAATCATTCAAACTTTGCTTAAGCAATCGATTACAGATGATAACCGAGACTTTAATTTGGAAACTTTTGATGCCCAGGAAAGCAATGTGAACCATTGGCTGGGCTCAGCTAAAACCTTATCTTTTTTGGGTGGAATAAAACTGGTGATTGTTCGAAACCTCCAGGATGCTATCCCTCAAGATAAGGAAGCCCAAGCGCTCATTGACTATGCAGAAAACCCTATCCCTGAAGCATGCTTGGTTGTTACCTCTAATAAAGTAGATCGTAAAAGAAAATTATTTAAAATGCTAACAGGATTGAAGACTGCTATCCCCTGCGAAGCCCCAAAAGAAAATGAACTTATAAGTTGGGTTCGGAAAAGAGCTGAGGAAAGCAATTATTCTCTATCCTCTAATGCAGCACGTGTTTTGGTAAATAGAGTAGGGGCTCGGCCTGGAATTCTGGCAAAAGAATTAGAAAAAACTCTCATTTATGCAGGAGCTAACAAATTAATTTCTGAAAAAGATGTTGCGGAAGTGGTAGGGGAAAGCAAAACGGAAAATATTTTTGCTCTTACCGAAGCATTGAAAACAAAAAACCCTGAAACAGCACTTCGCCTGCTCAACAATCAAATTAACCACGGGGAAGAGCCTATAAAAATTTTGGGTACTATTGCTTGGCAATTTCGAATGATCTGGGAAGTAAAACATTATCAGAAAAAAAATATGCCATCTGGTCAAATTGCTAAAGCTATGGGAGCCAACCCTTATGTGGTTGATAAAGCTTTGCAACATACCGGTCGGTTTAGTACACAAAAGCTACGTTCAGGATACTTAGAGTTGGTCAAAGCTGATAGAAGCTTAAAGTCTACCTCGCAAGACCCTTTGGCAGTAATGCAAACCCTAGTCCTCAACCTCTGTCTTTAGTCAAGGGAACAAGCTTTTTTTGGTTGAATTAAGTGGTGGGGTTACTTGTTATTTAACAAGTCGTTAGGCAGTTCGGTTAACCAATCGAGTTAGACCAGAAATTTTTCTAGATGCAGCCCGAGCGTGAAGTATACCTTTACCACCAACCTTGGCGATAACTTTCTCAGCAACTTTTAATTCTTTTAGGGCCTGCTCTTTATTGCCTGCTTCAGCTTCAGTACGGACCTTTTTAGACAAAGTCCTGACTAGGGTACGGAAACCCTTGTTTCTTTCGTTTTTCTTCAGGTTCTGCCGGTTGCGCTTTAATGCAGATTTATGATTAGCCAAAAACTGCTCCTTTATATTGTGATACTAAGCGTTGAAATCTCGCCATCCTAAGCGTGAGAATAAATGATAGTGGATTAGAATTTATACTTTATTCCATCCAAGTTGTCAAGTTACACCAGGAAAAACAGAGCTATAATCACTCCTAGAAGCGCTAATATACTCTAAAAGAGTCAACTAACTGTTTACTCAGGCTTCTTCAGATCGAATATCACTAATCAATACATTAATGTTTGGGTTACGACAATTTAATATAAATATGTTTTTTTGATGACGTATAAAGAGGATTCGCTAGAATTTCTGGTTCAACCTTAAAACTTGAGCCAACCTCTGTCAATGGTATGATCTAGCTCTATGACTTGTGAAATAAAATCGGCATATTTGGCGGCAGAAGGACTTATGGACCCCTTACTTAATGAATTGGAAGGGGTTACAAGCGTTCACGACCAATTAATCCTTTCAACTCAACCAGCAAAAAATGCTTTCTGGGCTCAGAATGTCTGGCGCAATCCCCAGTTTCTTAATATTAAATCAATCAATGATGCGGCAAATCAACTCAAAGCTTTGCAACGCAACTGGTGTCTTTACTCATATACTCTGCACCGTCGGGCCCAATTGATTCTGGAAAAACTACCACCAACAAACTCTAAACCCATTTGTTTTCCTTCGTCCATATCAGCTTATCCTTTGGGGAGTTTCACTCTTTTGGATGAAAATACTCTGCTCGCATCAGCAGATTGCTCAAGTCCATTTCCAAACGGTGAGGCGCATTTTATTGAAGATAAAAATGGCCCCCCAAACCGTGCCTATTTAAAACTCTATGAAGCTCTTACTCTAAGCGGCATAATACCAAAATCAGGAGATTTCTGTGTAGATGTGGGAGGCAGTCCGGGTGGGTGGGCCTGGGTCATAAATAATTTGAGTGCGGAGGTTTTAAGCATCGACCGTTCTCCACTTTCTCCATCTGTCGCTAACTTAGCAGGAGTCTCTTTCCAGAAACGCGATGCGTTTACACTTCTTCCGGAGGAGTTCGAAAATAGGCGAATTGACTGGTTATTTTGTGATGTGATTTGCTACCCTGAAAAACTCTATGACTGGATATTGAAATGGGTGGAGTCAGGTATCTGCAAAAACATAATCTGCACAATTAAATTTAAAGGTGAATCCGATCTTTCAATCGCTAATAAATTTGCCGCGATTCCCGGTAGCCGTGTTCGGCATCTATTTCACAATAAAAACGAACTCACCTGGTTAAAGGTTAGAGATTTTTCAGATTATCAGCAGCATTGATGATATCGGTTTTATTTAATGATCTTGCTAAAGCTAATGCCTCATCTAAACAAATTTGGAAACTTTTGTCGTTTCCCAGCACCCGATACAAAATACAAATAGAAAATAGTGGCTGAAGAATTTTTAACGAATCCTGAAGATCGCGTCCCATGCGTACCCTATTTTGTAAGGTTGAAATACCTCTTTCTAAGGCTCCTTTTACTGTCATGAATCGGTCATCAACCGTTAAGCTACTAGTCTCAGGCCACAAATCAGAAAAAATTGCTAAAGCCCGTTGCCATTCACATTTTCTCCAGAAGGTAATACCTACCATTGTAAGGATAGCCTTTTCACCCATTCTATCGCTGGATACTTTAAAGATATCTAGAGCTTGACTAAAATGATCCAATGCTTTTTGCAATTGTGCTTTTTCCCAAAAAGCTGCGCCTAGGGCAGTCAAGATGACTGCTTCTCGGTCAACATCTCCACTTTCACGGACTATCGCTAGAGCCTCGTTTAAAGAACGCACGGCGGCATCATATTTACGTACACCCTGAAAAGCGTTAGCCAATGGAATAACCGTATCCGTAATTTCAACTGATGTGGCTTTATCTCTTGCGATATTAAATTTTATTTCTAATTCAGAAAGTTGCATTTTATAAAAACTTTTTCATAAGTAGGTCATCTTAAAGAGATAACTTAACTTCATAAAGGATTTCAAGTCATGTTTAAAGAAATCGAACCTCAAAAAGTGCAGGAGATGCAGGAAGAAGGTAGTGTCAACGTAGTCGATATTCGCGACGCCAACTCCTATTCGACAGGACATATTCCTGACTCGGTATCACTGAATGATGCCAACGTAAAAGAGTATATTGAATCAACCGATAAGGAAAAACCACTGGTTGTCTGCTGTTACCACGGTAACTCCAGTCGAGGTGCCGCCGAATATTTTTCGCAACAAGGATTTAAAGAAGTTTATAGCATGACTGGTGGCTTTGCAGCATGGCCAGCATAAAGCTTATTAACTCAATAGGGAATAGATTTTGGTATACAATATTAAAGCATTAGTCTCCTATCCTAAAAATAGAGAGTAATAATTTTATATCATACCCTTGTTCTTGTAGCGGCGGAGTGCCTCGGAACAATTACACGAACACTCAACTCCTTGTAAACCTTCAAAGACCTTACTAATTATTTGAGGAAACTTTTGTATTGCTAAGTCAACCTGTTTTCGTTCTTCATCTGTCTGCATACCCTCAAAAAGTTCACCTTTCTTAAATTCACGTGGCTTCACTCCTTCAGCATAATTGGTCAGATAACAGAACGGTGTGTAGCACATTTCTAGTTCTCGGGCCAAAAACGCTTCTGGTGCCAAGGTCATACCCACTAGATCAGCACCAAGAATACGAAGCTTTCGAATTTCCGCTGGGGTTTCCAAACGAGGCCCTTCGGTGCAGGCATAGACGGCCTGATCGTGATGAGACTGTCCGCTTAAGTGCAAGGCATCGTGAAGGGCGGCAGCAATCTGAGGACAAAAGGGTTCGTTCATGCGGATAAATCCCACCCCTGTATCCTTGAAAAATGTGTTGTCCCGATGTTTTGTTTCATCAATGATATCGTTTGGTACCACAAAATCGCCTGGCTTAAATAAGGTGTTAATAATTCCAGGACCAGACCAGGCAATTACACGCTTGACGCCGTGTTGTTTCAGAGCATGAATATTTGCGCGGTAATTGACAAAAGGGGCTGTGAGAGAATAATCGTTTTCTCCATGGCGGGATAAAAATAAAAAATCTAGACCCTTAGAACTAAAATGATGAATGGGGGCGCTTTTGCCATAAGGAGTTTCAATAGCCTGGCAGTGCTTTTCTTTGCCTAGAGCATGAGTGGCAAGAAGGTTATAGGCACCACTGCCTCCCAAGACGGCTATGGGAACTTTGGCAAACTCAGGCATCTGTCTTAGTCGAGGTATGTTTCAATATCACCAACATAATTGGCGGCAGATTCACGTATACCACGAATTTCTTCCTCGGTTAATTCTCGTTTTACTTTCGCGGGTGAACCGAAAACTAGGCTTTTCGGAGGGATTTTTGTGTTTGGAGTTACCAAAGAACCGGCACCAATAATAGACTGTTCCCCTACTTCAACATTATCCATAACAATCGCACCCATACCAATAAGACATTGAGACCCAATGGTACAAGCATGTAGTGTAACGTTGTGGCCTATTGTCACTTCATTGCCGATAATGAGCGGAAGAGTTTTACGTGCGACATGAAGAACACAACCATCTTGAATATTAGTACGCATGCCAATACGAATATGATTAACATCGCCTCGAATCACCGCATTAAACCATACACTACTCTCTTCACCAATCTTCACGTCACCGATAACTTGTGCGCTTTCCACTACCAGAGAAGAGTCGTCAATCTCTGGTTTCTTACCCTTAAAAGGATAGATCATATTTGGTCCTTAATAAAAAAAGTCGAATACAAAATTTGAAAATTGTATTGATAAGTTAACGTCATTTTGATTTTAAAGTCCATCATAAAAATAATAAGTATTGGATCATGCTGAATAATATTGATCTACGAACTGTTGAGAGCTTTATTTTTAGTTGTAACTAACATCATGCGGACCAGTCAACTTATGTTTATCATGAACGGCTTGATAACTTTTATTTGCGAGGGTGTGCCGGTTTTTATCTGATGAAATTAAGGGCATAACTGTTACCGTTGATAAAAGCCGCGGTGTTTTTAACAACGTCAAAATATGATTTATGAAACTATTACCATAATAGGCAATCGTTGGTAGATGACCGTCATGATATCGAATTTCTACAGGAACCACAGGCCGGCTCGAAAGAACAGCGGCTTCAAAGACTGCCGACTTAAAAGGAATAACATCAGCACCATCGGTTGCTTGGGCTTCGGGAAACAAGATCACAGAATGACCATCATTTAAGCGCTGCTCAATTTCCAAAATGAGGGTTTTTACCTGATGGCGTTTACTCCGATCGACAAAGACAGTCTTCCCTAGTCTTGCTAGCCAATTGAATAATGGCCAGTCAGCGATCTCGGCTTTGGAGACAAAGAAACCATTAAAATTTGATCCTAAAACAAAAATATCTGGCGCGCCTACATGGTTTGCAACAATTAACGATCCGGATTTTATAGGAGTGACTCCCTCAACCCTTACTTGTATATTGAGAACCAAACAGGTAACGCGGGCCCACCATTTCGCAAAAAAAGAGATCCACTTTAAAAGCCTTGCTTGTGACATAAAAAATAAAAGGTGTACAGATGCCCCAATCACTCCGAACACAATGAACACTACGAAGTATGCTCCTATTCGTATGGTGGCAAGACAAAGGCCCATATAAATCCCTAAATTTTTTTCGTATTACTTTGGTTTTTGGTGTTAGTTTTATGAAAGCCTATAAACTTCCTAGTTACTTCTATAAAAAAATTGGTCTATTTATACTTCACCTTCTACGAAGGATTGAGAGACTTATTCCGTCTAAAAATGGTATCCATATTTTTTATGCAATACCAGGCTAGAAAAACTCTTTTGGTTTTTTTTTGACTTTAAAGATATCAAAAATAAATAGGCGGTTGAAGTTCTTGTATAAGGAAACAGCCATAGAATCCAGTCTAATATTGCCGGCAGGGGGCACACCCATGGATAACAACATTACGTTCGCGATATGTGACCAAACGACGTGGCTTCTAAAAAGGCTAAAATGAATTTTATCCACGCCACAGAATACACCAAGTCCGCTTACCAAATGGACATGCTCATTCTGTGATGATTTTTCCCTAAGATAATGGTTTATTTTTTTCACTGCCGAATCAGCCTTGTCGATAGTCACTAAACTGTTTGGATAAAAAATAGCTTTTAATAACTTGAAGGATATTTTGCCAATATCTTTGTATACATTCACATGGATCGAAGTCATAACGACTTCGGCATTCAATTGCAGAGACTTTTCAATTAGGATGTCAAGACATTCAATGAGAAAGTGATCAGGCACTCCATACATGATGTCATTGCCAATATCGGTAAAGAGTACCGTCACTCGAAAACCTTGTTCGGCATACACCTTGGCTTGTTCCATAATTTGGCATTCATTGATGGGAGAATAACTGAAATTAATTAATCCTCCTCGAGCATAATAACCTCTACCTGGCCCCAGCGCATTTACAAATTCAGCTCCTGAAATATTATTTGAGATATGTTGAGTTAAAGCGCAGTAACCTCTCGCTAGATTACTGGCTCCTAGCAGGACGAATAGAGATCCAGTGTGATTAGAGCCTTGCATGGCCAGATATTTATAGTGGTGGTCGGAAGCTGGCAGGTAAGCCGGAAATGGAAGCGCGGTTCTCTAGTTTTTGAAGCAGGTGTTTGTAAAATTCCACTGTACTTTGCATATTAAAAGCTTTCTTATGTTCGCGTCGCAGAAGAAAACTAGCTCTAGAAGAATAGCTCTTGATGGTCTTCTCGTAATGCTCAAACCGACTTTTCCACCATGTCCCTGGTTTATCATCCCATACTAGCTCATTTAGATTTTGTAAAGGTCTCAAAGTAAGGTGCTTATTTATACGATCAATTTCAAACCGAAACTCACCAAGAAAACTCATTCCCAACAACCCATCAATTTCTTTGATATGACTGTTAATAGTCGCTTCAATCAATCGGGTTTTAGCAGAACCTACTGCGACCATCTCAAGCCCTATCAAAGGCATCCAATCTTCTCCAACTGCAGTATTAAAAGGCAACTCGGCAGAGCCAGATAAAATTGAAACCCCTAATTTATGACCAATCTCTTCGGTAAGAGTGATTAGGGAGGCACCAGTATCAATCATTAACCGGGCATTTATGTGACCATTTAGAACTGTATCAACGAGAAAGTTTCCACCGCCTGTGGGAATAAGAGGAACTTGAGTTCCTTCACTTAATGAAACTGATCCCGGAAGTCCTATTGCAGAGGAAGGGCTAGGAATAACACGATAGTTGGTTTTAATCTCAGGGTAACTGCGGGACCCTTGCTTACTTTCGCGGTATTTTTGGGGGATATTGAAAATTTCATCGGTAAAATGAACCACACCTTTGTCATCTCGGTAAGAATAAATACTCGCTGAAGTACCTTCCACCAAGCAAAGAAGAACAAAAAAAACCAGCGTAAACTGGGTAACAAGTTTATAGAAAATTCTACTCAATTTCGATCGGGCTCACATAGACTTCGCGAGGTCTGACCCCGTCAGATGGACCCACTACGCCTTCTCTCTCCATGGTTTCAATAATTCGTGCGGCCCGATTATAGCCTATTCTCAAACGCCGCTGGATATAAGAAATAGAAGCTTGCCTGTCTTTAGCAACAATGGCAAGAGCTTCATCATATTTTTCATCATATGGTTCTTCTTCTCCTTCACTTTTCTCTTCTTGAACAACCGCATCGAAAATATCTTCTTGGTAATGTGGTTTCGCCTGCTTCTTAATGAATTCAACAATACGCTGTATTTCTTCATCACTGACCATGACACCATGGAGTCGATGGAGTTTAGAGGTTCCGGGAGGAAGAAACAACATATCACCTTTACCAAGCAGTTTATCGGCACCCATAGCATCTAGAATAGTTCTGGAATCAACTCTGGAAGTTACTTTATAAGACATTCGTGTGGGGAAATTAGCCTTGATGATTCCTGTCAAGACATCCACTGAAGGACGTTGAGTAGCTACGATGAGATGAATCCCTGCCGCTCGTGCCATTTGTGCGAGCCTGGTTAACGAGTCTTCTACTCCTTTGGATGCGACCATCATGAGGTCAGCCAGCTCATCAATCAAGATAACGATATATGGGAGTTTTGCAGGTGGTTCTGGTATCATGGTTTCATCGTCTTCATCTGCAGTGTTTTCTGGCTTGATCCCTTTATTAGCTTTTTTATTTTTTTTAAGTTCTAGCTCATATTCTTTCTGCAGTTTTCCCGCTAACTCATTAAAGCCGCCAATATTGCGTACTCCGCATTCGGCCATAATTTTATAACGTGACTCCATTTCATTTACGGCCCACTGAAGAGCCGCTGCAGCTTTTTTAGGGTTAGTGACCACCGGAGAAATAAGATGCGGAATGCCGTCATAAACTGATAATTCGAGCATCTTCGGATCAATCATAATCATTTTGACTTCGTCTGGTGTGGCATTCAAAAGAATACTGCAGATCATAGCGTTAAGTCCGACGCTCTTGCCTGAACCTGTTGAGCCTGCCATGAGCAAATGTGGAGTAGTCGCTAGATCCTGCACTGCCGGTTCCCCGGTAATATCCTTTCCGATCACAAGAGTCAGTTTAGATGTTGATTCCTGAAAGACATCGGAAGTCATCACATCTTTAAAGTAAATAGTCTCGCGTCGCATATTTGGTATCTCGATACCCACCACAGGTTTGCCAGGTACTGGAGCCAGGATACGCAGTCCCACGCAACGCAAAGCCAAAGACAGATCGTCTGTTAGAGAAACAATTCGACTAACCTTGACTCCTGGTGCTGGTTCGTATTCAAATAATGTGATGACTGGGCCGGGAAGAACCTGCACCACACGCCCTTCAATACCAAAATCCAACAATTTTTTTTCCAGAATGGCGCTACTAGCAAGGATTTCGTCCCGAGCTTTATCATCCTGCGTGTCCTGACTCGACGGAGGTTCCTCCAACAGTGAAAGTGGAGGAACTTGATATTTACCAGGGGAACTCATGAAGGAAAAATGATCCTGCACAACAAACTCGGTTATCTTCTCTTTGGTTTCATTTTCTCCTGATTTCTTTACAGTGGGCTCGGTCCGATTTCGGGTAATAATCAAGGGTTGCGCAACCGATTTTTGAATTTTTCGGATCTCTTTCTTTACGGTTTGAATTTTTCCGATAAAATGTCTAATGGTCGAAAAACCTTTCAAAACTGTATTTGTTATCTTAACTATTGCCATCATCGATGCTGCGGCTATGATCTTGAATAAATTTCCGAGCCCTTTCATCAAAACATTTACCGGAATGCGCGTCATCACTAGAAAAGCTACGAACAATATAGTAATTAAGGTCAGAACTGCCCCTGAAGTATTTAGCCAGTCAATTAAAAACCCTCCCAGACTATGACCGACAAGCCCACCGACTAGGACTGCTGAGCCAAAAAATGGGTCAACCTCTAATTGGATTGCCAGCAGAGAACACAAGCCAACCAAAAATAAAAGCCCTGAGCTTAAAATTAACGGCAGATTATAGAAACCTTTTCCACGGATCAAAGTCCAGCTCAAAAGTAGGGTAATCACTGGGAAGAAAAAGGAACCACTACCAAATACGCTGGCTAGCCCTCCGGAAAAATAAGCCCCAACCATACCAACAGAATTTTCGACATCACTCCCCGTAACACTTTTATTGAAAGAAGTATCATTAGGTGAAAAAGTTATCAACGCCATCAGGCTAAATACCGTGCAGGCGAGAGTAACTACACCAAAAAAATCTCGAATTAATATGTTTACTGTTTTTTCTTCACTCATGGGTCACTATTCTTAGGTTGGTTTGTGTTGTTAATTGGTGGGGAGTGCTTTGAAAAATTGTGTCCTTTTTCCAGTTCACGTCATCGGATTCTGGAAAATTCAGGTTGTAGTGCAAACCCCGGCTTTCTTTTCGGGTCATGGCTCCCTGAATGATTAATTGTGCTGTAATGGCAATGTTTCTCAGCTCCAAAGTATCCTTGGTAATTTTGAAGTTCCAGTAATATTCATGAATCTCTTCCAGTAAAAGTTTAATACGGCTTTCGGCTCTTTTCAGGCGCTTAGTTGAGCGGACAATTCCAACATAATTCCACATCAAACGGCGAATCTCGTCCCAGTTGTGAGACACCACAACCGATTCATCACTGTCCACAGCACTTCCAGAATCCCATTCAGGAATTAGCTGCACTGTACTTATCTCTTCGCGGGAATCTTTAAATAAGGCGACCGCTTTTTCTACCGCTCGGTGCGAGAGTACCAAGCCTTCGAGCAGGGAATTAGAAGCGAGGCGATTGGCACCATGTAGACCGGAAAAACATACCTCGCCACTAGCAAAAAGTCGTTTGATATTTGTCTGACCATTTGGGTCAACCACTAGTCCTCCGCACATATAATGTGCCGCTGGCACAACTGGAACAGGCTCGCGAGACATATCGAATCCGAATTCTAGACACGTTTTATAGATGTTAGGAAAGCGTTCGCGAATGCGATAACCCTCAAGATGGGTCGCATCAAGAAGAACGTAGTCATCGCCGCTTTTTTTCATTTCATAGTCAATGGCTCTTGCCACCACATCTCGGGGAGCTAGGCACCCTAAAGAATGATAGTTTTCCATAAACGTATCACCATTTTGTAGCCGCAGAATTCCACCTTCTCCCCGCACCGTTTCCGAAATAAGAAAAGATTTTGCTTTTGGGTGAAACAGGCAAGTGGGGTGGAACTGAAAAAATTCCATATTAGCGATTTTTGCTCCCGCCCGATAGGCCAACGCAATCCCATCACCGGTTGCAGTATCTGGGTTCGAAGTATAAAGATAAACCTTACCTGCACCACCTGTTGCCATTAAAATGACACGACCCACCATCGTCTCCACTTTTTGTGTCAAGTGGTTCAACACATAAAGACCTAGTGCTTCATCCTCATTACTTCCTGACTCAACTTTTTCATCAAGTCTAGCGCGGGTGATAAGGTCAATTGCCATATGGTGTTCAAATATCTCGATATTATCCTGAGCATGCACCGCTTCAATGAGAGTGCGTTCAATTTCCCAGCCAGTAAGATCATGCGCATGCAAAATGCGACGTTTAGAATGTCCGCCTTCTTGCCCAAGGTCAAATTCAGCTCCGCGAACGCGATCGAACTGAGCACCGAGTCCAATTAATTCAGAAATCCTTGCTGGACCCTCACTACAAGCAATGCGCACAAAATCTTCATGACAGAGCCCGCGACCGGTTTCAATTGTATCCTGAACATGCAGTTCAAACGAGTCGTCCTTTGCCATCACCGAAGCAATACCACCCTGCGCATATTTTGTTGCTGACTCCTCCAGTGCGTCCTTAGTAATAATTCCTACAGAGCCAAACTTGCACACCTTTAGCGCAAATGTCAGTCCTGCCACACCAGATCCAATGATAATAAAATCTTTCTCGATACTCATGCTAGAATTATATCGAATTACCCCTTTAAAATCAAAAGTATATGAGATCGACCTCTAATTATAATAGGTTTGTATGACTAGTAATCTTTATCTTGTAGAGATAAGCCATTGCATATTGAGTCGAACACAGCTCAAGTTGACAGGTTAGGGGAGTTCCAGACTGGGACTGAGAGAGATGATGCCTTCCGCATAGTGCTTTTCGAATTCCGGAAATAGATTGGGTTGGATGCAGTAAGCAAGGATTTCCAGTGAGTCCAAAATGCGAGGGCCCGGGCGGTTGAAATAAGAATTGCCATCCACCAAATAGAAGCGGGTTTCTGATTTTTTCTCCCAGTCCTGCCAGGGAAGTTGCTTTTTTAGTAGGTTTAATTCCTTAATGGTTTGGTCAAGCTTATAACCGCAGGGCTTCACGATAACTATGTCAGGGTTGATTTTGGTCAGGGTCTCTCGGTTCACAACCGGTGCGGGTTGGCCGCTCTTGGCAATGCACACATTGCCTCCGGCAATTTTGATCATTTCGGGAAGCCACATGCCACCCACATAAATGGGGTCGATCCACTCTATCGTCAAAACGCTCCGAGTAGAACAAGCCCTATCAATCAGCCGGTTTTGAACCATTTTAATTCTTGAATCTACTTCTTCAAGAAATTCATCCGCCTTTTTTCTTACGGCGAGTTCGTTTGCAACATACTGTATATCACCCCAGATATCTGCCAGTATTTTTGGTTTAAGAGAAATAATTTTTGCGCCAACAAGATCCTGACAAATCTCTTCTACTTGCGAAAAGGGAACAGCACAGACATCACATAAATCCTGAGTGACAATAAAGTCAGGGTTCAAGGTTTTCAACAACTCCACATCAAGATCATAAACTGAAACTGTATTTTTAACTACTTCAAGTACTGAATTATGAATTGCAGAACTATCGAGCAAGGGATTTACACGGGTGGAAGTTAGGCGAGGAAGAGCCTCTACTGTCGCAGGGTAATCGCACTCATGTGAGACACCCACAAGGTTTTTTCTCAAACCAAGTTTCACCAGAATTTCTGTTGCTGAAGGGAGTAGGCTTATTAATCTCATTTTATCGTTGTTACAGAGATGAAGTTCAAAAACAACAAGAGCATAGACGCAGCATTGCTCTTTAAAAACTACTTTGTAATTAGTTAAGTAAAAATATTAGTCAATGTAATAACAAACATGTGTA
>PAJA01000083.1 GCA_002705185.1 Nitrospina sp.
GGGTGTGTTCGAGGGGGGGACGTGGAACATCCTTCGCAACCACTTCTCGGGGAAGGTTGTTGATGAATACGGCAAGCCCCTCTCTCTCACGCTTACCATCGAGTTCGGCTCAGCTGACGCCGACGAACATATCACCAACTGGGGTAAGGCTCCGCAAGCGAGCTACATAAATAGGAAAGCCCCGCCTGGTGCCGGCAACAACGCCCTCATGAACGACATGTTGTACAGCAGCGGTGTTCCGCGAGAACAGGCCGGTGTCCGCGTGAGTGGATTGCCGGAAGGAGAATATGAGGTTTTCGCTCTCCTGCGACATTTCTTCACGGCTGAGTCACAGCGCTACGCGTGGGCCATCGGAATCGATCTGGACCGGGTGAAGGGAAATGGTTTTACCGCGAGCGGTGGGAGCCGCACCGAGTGGAAGGAGGCGACCCCGCAGCAAGCCGGCAATTATGCCCGCGCCAGGGTGCAGATCTCCAATCCACAGGATACTCTGACGATGCTCTACGACAATCTCGACGAAAGCTTTTCGGACGTCATGGGTTTTCAGATCGCGCGAGTCACCGGGGCCGAGGATTCGGAGTCAGGCTTCCGGATCCAATTCGACTGCGGTGGATGGGACAGCACCGACCACGTCGACCGAATTACGCGCAATGTGCTCAACCGGCTCTCGGGAGAGGCTCCCCAGCCCCCGACGCCGACGCGCACAGGAGCGGTCCCGGCAGAACGTCCAGCCATTCGTCCTCCTTCTGCACTGAACGGTTGGGCCGACTGGAAGCGCGGCGAGAAGATCTTCGAGAATGTCGTGATTCCTCCCGCCCCACCGCTCTCGCCGGAAGAACAACTCGCGACGTTCAAGATGGCACCTGGATATAGGGTCGAGTTGGTGGCGGCCGAGCCCATGATTGCGGATCCGGTGTTCTTCGAGTTCGATGCCGATGGGCGTATCTGGGTGCTCGAGTATCGCGGTTATATGCGTGACCTGGCAGGAACCGGTGAAGCCGACCCGATCTGCCGGCTGATGGTGCTCGAGGATACCAATGGCGATGGTCGATCGGATAAAAGCACCGTTTATCTCGACGAACTCGTCATGCCCCGCAGCTTCGCTTTCGTAGAAGGCGGCGTCCTTCTCGCCGAACCTCCCCACCTCTGGTTCTGCGAAGACCACGACGGCGACCTGGTGTGCGATCGAAAGCGCAAGGTGGGCAACTACGGCGTGGCGGGCAACCCGCAGCACACTGCCAACGGATTGCGGCGTGGGATCGACAACTGGCTGCACAGCGCCGACTGGGCGAAACGCCACCGTTTTCGCGAGGGATCGCTCATAGAGGAAGACGCGATCCACCGCGGCCAGTTCGGGGTGAGCTTCGACGACCTCGGGCGATTTTACAGCTGCCGTGAAAGCACGGCCGCCATCATGGATTACCTACCGGAGGAATACGCGCGCCGCCATCCCGGTCTCCGCGAACTGGCAAACCGAAACGGGGGGAGGAGGCGGCTCGGTGTGGGCGCCGTGATCTCCGGGCAGGCTCAGGAAGTGTTTCCCATTCGCCCTACGCCACAGATCACGCTAGGCGGCCTGGAGTTGCGCGACGACGGAACTTTGCGCACCTACACGATCGCCTCCGGCACTTGCGTCTACCGCGGTGATCAGTTTCCTGACGATGCGCGAGGAAACCTGTTCGTTCCAGAAGCTGGCGGTCATCTCATCGGACGCCTCGTCGTGGAAGATGGACTCACCCCACAGGCCAAGCGCCACTATCCGGCCGGACAGGAGCTTCTCGCCTCCACCGACGAACGGTTTCGCCCCATCAATGCCCGCACCGGCCCGGACGGAGCCCTCTACGTCGCCGACATGTACAAGGGCGTCATCGAACACGTTATTTTCATGGTGCCTTGGATTGCCGATCAGGTAAAGGCACGCAATCTTGAGTCTGGCAACGACCTTGGGCGCATCTGGAGAATCGTCGCAACCGATCGGCCGATCTCCTACGATTCCCCAGACCTGTCCAAGCAGAGTGCCGCCCATCTGGTTGAGGCTCTGAGCCATCCCAACGGCTGGAGGCGAGACACTGCGCAGCGCCTCCTCGTCGACAGGCGCCTCACCGAAGCGGTGCCACCACTCAAGAAGCTTGCCCGGGAAAGCGGATCCTATCTCGGCCGAATGCATGCGCTGTGGACCCTAGAGGGATTGGGTGCGCTCGACTGGTCGACGGTGAGTGAGGCTCTCCGACACGAACATCCTCACGTTCGTGTCACGGCCCTGCGGGTCATGGACAGAATCATGACGGACGACTTGCGCGCCAAGGTCGTGACTGAGATCTCAGCGCTAAACGGTGAGCGCGGAGAGTCCAGCCCGGAGGTTCTCCAGCAAGCTCTCATCACGCTCAGTGCCGCCGCTGCCGAGCCGGCTGACTTCCTCCTTTTACTACAACTCGCCGCCAAGCGTCCCGATGACCTCGGACGCACCGCTGCTCTCACCGGCCTCGCGGGCCGCGAGGCGGATTGCATCGAGGTGGCGATGGAAGCGATCGAGGGCGTTCCGCAAGGGTTTCGGGAACAGTTCATCCGCGATTTGACCGTGCTCATCGAGATCGCCGGTGCTGGAGGTGACGCGTCGGAGCCTGTGGTGAACTACAAATCGCTCACGGCAGATCAGGTGAAACGGGCCAAACTCGGAAATGAGAAGTACACGGTGTTGTGCGCCTCCTGTCACCAACCGCACGGGCTCGGTACGCCTGGAGTGGCACCGCGGCTGGCAAAGAGCGAATGGGTAACAGGATCCCCCGAACGCCTCGCCCAGATCGTCCTGCGCGGCTTGGTGGGACCCATCGAGGTAAGCGGGCAAGAATGGAATCTCCACATGCCAGGGATCGGAAGTTCAGGCGCGGTGGACGATGACGACCTTGCTGCCATCCTCACGTTTATCCGGCGCGCCTGGGGCAATACTGCTGATCCAGTCGATCCGGACTTGATCGCCCGTGAGCGCAAAGCGTCCGCCGACCGCAGGTTCCCTTGGACCGCGCCGGAACTGGCAGGCAAGGACGCCCCGAGTGGACCTGAACCTA
The DNA here is from genome assembly GCA_002705185.1 of Nitrospina sp. Taxonomy (GTDB): domain Bacteria; phylum Nitrospinota; class Nitrospinia; order Nitrospinales; family VA-1; genus LS-NOB. The sequence goes on from PAJA01000083.1 coordinate 3,066, forward strand.
TCCGGCCCGATGACAAGGGCCAATTCACTCTCTATTCCAAGACGGCGCAGCTTTTTGCAAAGCAACTTCGTTATCACCCCGACCTCGACCTGATCGGTCCCTGGGTGAACGAGAGCGACGCCGCCCTGTGGCAAGTCGACCTTCTGGCCGCCGGTCGCTACCAGGTCCACCTCCTTCACGCCATGGACGACAATAACGCTGGGAATACCTGGCTGATCAAATCCGACCTTGGCGTACTCGAGGGCAAGGTCAGCACTACCGGCGGCTTCGACAAGTTCATTGAAAAGGAAGTGGGATTTATCGAACTGAAAAAGGGCTCGAACCGTATCCTCATGCGCCCTGCCGGCACGCTCAAAGGCGAGATGATCGACCTGCGCTCGATTCGATTTGAGCCGCATTCGAACGATTCCGGCGAATGATGCTGAACCAATTTGGTTCTGCTGTACTGTTTTATCGCCTGCGTTGGCTTACATTGAGCACTCAGGCATTGCTTCTGACAGTCGACTTCATGATATATTCTCACAGGCTTGCCGCTGGTGCGTTTTTTTATTTCTGCTACACTGCCTAAATGACGATGCTTCACCAATTGGTCGCTGAAAAGTCAACACCTGTCCGGTTCTACGACATCGGTGTGAGCGCAGGATTCCCTTCTCCTGCCGACGACTACAAAGAGAAAAAGCTCGATCTGAACGATCTTTTGATACGTCAACCTGAAGCGACGTTTTTTGCCAAGGCGTCAGGCGATTCGATGACCGGAGCGGGTATTTTTGACGGTGACTTGCTAATTGTTGACCGAAGCATCACTGCTACTGATGGGAAAATTGTGATAGCAGTGGTCAACGGGGAACTCACGGTCAAGCGGTTCAAGATTGTTGGTCGCACCGCCCAACTGCACCCCGAGAATCCGAAATATTCACCGATCACCCTTTGCGAAGGTGATAACGTTAATGTTTGGGGCGTAGTAACGAACGTGATTCATTCAATGGGTTAATGATCGCACTGGTCGATTGCAATAACTTCTATGCTTCTTGCGAAAGGGTTTTCTGTCCAAGTCTTGTAGGTAAGCCGGTAGTTGTCTTGTCCAACAATGATGGGTGCGTGGTCGCTCGTTCAAATGAGGCAAAGGCACTGGGCATCGCAATGGGTGTTCCTCTGTTTAAGATCAAGGAACTCGTCGCAACGGAAAACGTGCAGGTGTTTTCGTCAAACTACGAACTCTACGGCGACATGTCCTCAAGAATTGTATCGGTGCTTAGGCAATTTGCCCCAGAAATTGAAATCTACTCAATCGACGAATCCTTCATCAAGTTCGACGGCGTGCCTGATATGGTCAATCTATCGTTGCAAATGCGCTCCATCGTCAGACAGTGGACAGGGATTACTGTTTCCGTGGGCCTTGGTGACACTAAAACCTTGGCCAAGATCGCGAATCACAAGGCAAAGAAGAAGCCAAGCGGCGTGCACTGTACTCAGACTGATTCGATTGATGATTTGGTTGACCTCCCAGTGGGCGAGATTTGGGGGGTCGGGTCGAAGCTTGCCCGCAGATTGCGCTCAGTCGGGATCTTGACCGCTATTCAACTCAAGAACGCTTCGTCTGCTTTAGTCAGAAAGATTGGNGGTGTAGTGATGGANAGAACTCATCAAGAACTCAACGGTTTTCGNTGCTTCGATTTTGAGCAACCTCAACCACGCCAGAACATTTGTTGTTCAAGGTCGTTTGGCAGGAGAGTCGGAAAACTGGAGCAACTTGAAGCAGCACTCTCAAGCTACGTTTCAACGGCGGTCAGGAAAATGAGGGCAGAAGGAAGCGTTGCAAGCGGTATTCAGGTATTTATTAACACGGATAGATTTAATAAAGAAGCACGTCAATACCATAACTCGGCCTCTGGAAAGCTGCCTTTCCCAAGCAACGATCTGCTCACGATTGCGCACGAGGCCAACCGNCATTTGAAACGGATTTTTCGAGAGGGATACGCCTACAAAAAAGTCGGTGTGCTGCTTCTTGGTCTAGCTCCCGAAGGCCTCCANCAGCTTCCGCTTTTCGCAAGCTCTGTTCGGCGAAAGAAAAACGGCANGATTGAAATAAAAGTAAAGAGGCAGCGACTGAACGAGGCNATTGAAGAAATAGCTTCAAGGCTCGGTAAAGATGCAGTCACGCTTGGCTTNACTCCNCGAAAGAAAAGCAATCGACACGAATCGCCTTGGCAGTTACGCCGTGAACGCCTTTCACCGCAATATACAACTCGTTGGGAAGATTTGTTGCTTGTTAGCTAGTTGTGATCCAAGAGCCTCCNTTGGCACGCTGCCCTGGCCCTNTAAAAAAACAAAAAGCCCACAGNGGTCAANTGTGGGCCTTGTTTTTTTGCCTTTAACGGCGAAATTTTTAATCAAGTAGGATTCTGATCTTCAGTCATCTTTTGGTCGGTGCAATCTGTCTTAGCATCACAGTCGGGTTTTGAGCCTTCATCGCAAGGTGCTTTCTGGTCGCACTCCTCGGTCGAACACTCCTCTTTGGAAGTTGAACATTCGGATTCGACTTTGGCCGAGTTGCTGNTGACGTAGTAGAATCCCGCACCAGTAACCGAAACCGCCGCAATTGCTATAAATGTAATTAGAGCCTTCATCGCCGTNAGANTATCGTCTGCTGTGGATTTTACAAGCCCATAAAGCGTAAACTTGGTCAATTTTTTTGCCTTTAACGGAAGCTGTCGGCAGAGGGTCGGCAGGATCTCCCAATTACCGATAGCTTTGCCGCATCTCGTCTATGCCGCCAGTTTGCTGTGGAATACGTTCCAGAACATCTCGGCGTGGGCTTTACTGACCAGCTTGAGATAGTGGCGAAACATGATTTGNTCAGTGTGGCCCGCTTGAAGCGCAACCTTGGCTGCATTGCCANAGTGGCGCAGNCCATAACTNCAAAATGAGCGNCTNATGCAATCGTACGNCAACATCTCATACTCGAGTTCTTTCTTCGCATCTTGCAAGAACCAGTGCCGTTTGTAGTTGGCATTNNTGATGGGAGGGTTCAGTTCCTGAAGCTTGATCCAAGGAAGCTAGTTCTCGCTCATCTCAACGAACCACCGCATCTNGGTCTTCATTTTCTTGGCAATAAAAGAAGAAGAGATCAGAAGGCACCACTATCAATCAATAAACATCATCTCGGTGGCAGCAAGCAGTGCATGTGAGTATTGTTCCCAACGCGTGAGTTTACCTTCCACTGGCAGTTGGAGAAAGGAGAGCGCGAGGTTGATCTCCTCGTTTGTTGGTTCGCGATTGTAGAGTACGGCATAAGTCTTTTGGATATTGGTCGAATCCATCATCGTTGAGCCAAGGGTGATCCGCTTGGCTAAACGCTTGGCCTGTTCTACCATGAAGTTGCTGTTTATCATAAACAGCTTTTGAAGGGCGGTTGTGGTTACAGAACGTTTGGCTGAGTGGACATTGGGATCAGGGTAATCGAACTGCATTAGTATATCGTTAAGCTTTTTTCGNCTGACACGTCCATAAACGGTTCGATGGATATTTTTTANATCNGTCAATTCAAGCGACTCGCCACCGCGTCGATCAAGGCTGTTGGATGCCGCAAGGATTGAATCGCGCCATTGCTCGACGCTGAGTCGCCGTCGATTCATTCTCCAAAGGTATATATTTGCAGGNTCGATCAATTCATTTTGCGAAATCATTTGTGAACTTTGCTGGTATGTTGAGGAAAGTACTAGTTCTCGAACGAGCCATTTAATCGACCAATTGTTCTCCATGAATCGCACTGCAAGATCGTCCAGTAGTTCCGAGTGGCTCGGTNGTGAGCCTAACTGACCGAAATTGCTAGGTGTGGCAACGAGGCCTCGGCCAAAGAAAAGCGACCAGACACGATTGACAATTACTCGGGCAGTCAGCGGGTTGTTGGNATCAGCGATCGCCTCCGCAAGTTCGAGGCGGCCGCTACCTTGTGTAAANGGTTTNGATTCGTTTTGCGCGAGTACCTTCAGAAATCGTCGCTTTACCAGATCCCCTGTTGTTTGGGTATTTCCACGAAGAAATACGTGAAGATCCTTTGGCTTTCTATCACGAACTATGTGAATGGTGCCGATCCGTTTNTTATCACNGTCAGATTTTTTTTTGATTTCACTGCCATCCTCCATTCGATCAACGAGATCGGTGCTCGCGAATACACCTGCCAAGCCATAGTAGTCTTTCTGGGTTACGGGATCGTATTTGTGATCATGGCATTGGGCGCAGGCGACCGTGAGCCCGAGNAAAGCACGGGTGAGTGTGTCGACTTGTTCCGACCATTCTTCGGCTTTCACTGCAAGNCGATTNCGATCGTAGTATTTATGNCCAAGTCCGATGAAGCCAAGNGCAGGCAAGTCTGCNATCNATTTTTTTTCCTGCAGATCGGCTGCTANTTGTTTTCGAATGAAATCGTCGTACGGCAGATCGTTGTTGAAGGCGTTAATGATCCACCTGCGATATTTGTAGGCATTCGGATAAAAAAACGCGGTGTTGGCGCCGACTTGGTGTGCCTGGTCTTCGGCATAGCGGGAGATATTGAGCCACATGCTGGCCAAGCGTTCGCCGAAAGCCGTTTGCTGCATCAGGTTCTCGACGAGTTTTTCATAAGCGCGGTTCGTTTCGTCGCCGAGAAATGCTTCTATTATTTTGGGTGTCGGTGGCAAGCCGGTGAGGTCGAGAAAAAGTCGTCGAGCCAAAGTGCGCTTGGCTGCAGCAGATGAGGGGGTAAGCTTTTTGCTCTCCAACTTGGCCAAGATAAAATAGTCTATGCGACGGCTTGGCCAGGCGGCTTGGCTGATTTTCGGCAACTCGGCCTTGTTCGGTGGCTGAAACGCCCACCACTCGCGAGCCTTGGCCCAATTGATTGGAGTCCCATCGGGCTTGCTCTTGGCGATTCCCGCGCTTGGCGAAGCAAGCAAAAAAATGCCTGAGAGACTTACGGACAAGCCAATACGCCGAAGATAATTGCTCTTCATCCAGCCAGATTCCATTCTTAAAGTGATGGGCAACAATATTGCTCAACTGCAGATCTGCACAACCCTAAAGGATCAAAATCCCGGCATTAACTTTGAGAGTTGAGGTTGATGCAATGAGCGTTTCGTGTTTTGCTTTGTGCGTCCTCGGTTAATGAAAAATTTTCTTTTCTCAATTGTTGTCGTCTTGATCTTTGCTATTTCTGCCCAAGCGGCGAAGCAGCCAAATGTCGTTCTCGTCATCACGGATGACCAGGGATACGGAGATTTATCGTGTCATGGGAATCCGGTGCTCAATACACCGCATCTCGACAAACTTCATTCGGAGAGTGTGCGACTTACTGATTACCATGTGGCGCCGACGTGTTCACCGACTCGGGCGGCTTTGATCACCGGGCATTGGACCAATCGCACCGGTGTGTGGCACACCATTATGGGGCGCTCGATGTTACGCGATAATGAGGTGACCATTGGCCAGATCATGAGCGATGGTGGCTATCATACCGCCATGTTTGGCAAGTGGCACTTAGGCGATAATTTTCCTTACCGCCCGGAGGATCGCGGCTTTCAGGAGGTGCTGCGGCATGGCGGAGGCGGGGTGGGACAGACACCCGATTACTGGGACAACGCCTATTTTGATGGTTCCTATTTTCACAATGGTAAGCCGGTGCCGGTCAAGGGTTTTTGTACCGATGTCTTTTTCGATTACGCCAAGCGCTTCATCAAGAAAGTGAAGGGCGACGACAAGCCGTTCTTCGTGTATCTATGCACCAACGCGCCGCACGGCCCGATGCATGCGCCGGTAAAATCTAGCGCGCCGTATGCCAAGCAGGGTAGGAATGTTGCCAATTTCTTCGGTATGATTGCTAACATTGATGACAACGTCGGCGCGATGCGGGCGTTCCTGCAAAAGGAAGGGCTTGCTGAGAATACCATATTCATTTTCACCACTGACAACGGCACTTCCAGTGGTGCGAATGTTTACAATAGCGGCATGCGTGGCCGTAAAGGGAGCGAGTATGATGGTGGACATCGTGTGCCTTTTTTTATGCACTGGCCCAAGGGAGGGCTAACAAAAGGGCGTGACGTGGACATGATCACTTCTTACGTCGATATTGTTCCAACCCTGATTGACTACTGCGATGTGCCCGCGCCCAAGGGTGTGAAGTTTGACGGAGTTAATATCCGCCCCTTGATCGAAGGAAAGGCCAGAAACTGGCCTGACCGCATACTGATTACGGATTCACAACGGGTGCGTGACCCCATCAAGTGGCGCAAGAGCGCGGTGATGACCGACCAATGGCGTCTGGTGAATGGCAAGGAATTATATGACATCAAGGCGGACCCGAGCCAAAAGAAGGATGTAGCCAGTGCCAATCCTGGAGTGGTGAAGCGTTTGACTAAGCGCTATGATGCGTGGTGGGAGGAACTGGTGCCGACCTTCGGAAAACCGACTGCGATTTATTTGGGCCACTCTGATCCGGCAGCTAATCCTGNGCGCCTCACCTGCCACGACTGGATTGCAGATGGTAGTACTCCGTGGAACCAGCGCCATATTCGGNNTGCAGAGAAGCGCNCCAGTAACACCGGTTTTTGGGCGGTGGATGTAAAGAATGCAGGCACTTACACGGTGGAACTGNGCCGTTGGCCCAAGGAAGCGAATCGCGCTATTACCGCTGAGTTGAAAGCAGGTGAGGACGTCCCGGGCCAGAAGGCTTTTCGCGCGGTGCCCGGTAAATCCTTTGCGGCGGTAAAGGCACACCTGAAACTGGGCAGAAAGGAATTGACNCTGCCGGTGANACCAGGAGCCANGAGCGTGACTTTCAAGCTNAAACTCAAGCCNGGCCGNGATGAATTGTGGGCCAAGTTTAGCNATGCAGCAGGTGTGCCNATGGGCGCCTTCTATGCNTANGTTNCCAAGGTGAAGTAGTTCGATAATANCNCACTTCCAGCCAACTCTTGCGTCTTGTAGTGAGNTGCGTAANNTTNCGCCGNNCANATTTATCCNTGAAAACCAAACTCTCCCGCCGNCGTTTCCTTNCCGCTTCCACTGTTGCCGCTGTGGCGATGCCACAGCTTTTGCTGGCCAATAAGAATCCCAAGCAAATCGTCATAGGGCAGGGTGATCATCGTTACGAGGTACAGCATGGCTGGGCGCGGTTACCGGACAAATACACTTGGCAAACAACCCACAATGTGGCGGTCGATGCCGAGGGGTTGCTCTATGTCATCCATGAAGGGCGTGAGAACCAGAAGGATCATCCTTCCATTTTTGTTTTCGACCGGAAGGGCAAGTTCATCCATTCCTTTGGGGCGCAATTCCAGGGTGGAGGGCATGGCATTGAGGTGCGAACCGAGGGCAGTGAGCAGTTTCTTTACGTGTGCGCCTATCAGCAGGTGAAGTCTTTTGCTAAACTTACACTCAAAGGCGAGACGGTTTGGGAAAAGTACGCACCGATGGAAAGCGGTGTATACCGAAGGGACGAGGACAAAGTACGCGTGAAACGCTGGGGCCGTGATGCTTTTATGCCGACGAACTTCGCATTCCTTGATGACGGTGGTTTTTTGCTTACAGACGGTTACGGATCCTGGTACGTGCACCGTTATGACAATCAAGGGAACTGGGTTTCCAAATTCGGCGGCCCCGGCGAGGGGGCAGGAAAGTTCAACTTGCCACATGGCATCTGGATTGACCGACGTCCCGGCCGCAAGGAAAGCATAGTCGTCTGCGATCGAGCGCATCACACGCTTCAGTATTTCAATATGGAGGGCAAGTACATCGAGACCCTCAGGGGGTACGGTCTGCCGGCTAATTGTGACACCTACAAAAATCTCCTGCTTATTCCCGAACTTCACGCGCGCGTGACCTTACTCAACGAAAAGAACGAAGTTGTCGCCCAGCTTGGCGAAGACGTCGAGCGCGTCACCAAGACAGCGAAAGGCGTGCGCAACGATCCCCGGAAATGGATCAACGGAAAGTTCGTTCACCCCCACGACGCCTGTTTCGACCACGAGGGCAACATCCTCGTAGCCGAATGGGTGGCAACCGGGCGTGTGACGCGCCTCCGCCGATTGAGTTAGTAATGAAAAACTATTTTAGCTTTTACTGCATTGTTTAGCGGATTGCACATCAAAGTCACTCAAGTACCGTGAAGCCATTCATAACAATTCTTTTTGGTATCTTTCTTCCCCTATTTGCGCAGGCAGCGCAGCCAAATATCGTACTCGTTTTGATAGACGATATGGGGTGGGGGGATTTTTCTTGTTTCGGAAATGAAGCTGCGGGGACGCCGCATATTGATCGCTTGGCCATGGAGGGAGTGCGGTTTGAGCAGTTTTATGTGAACTCACCTATATGCTCGCCATCGCGCGCGGCGATTTCAACAGGTCAATATCCGCAACGCTGGGGCATTACCTCGTTTCTCGCGCATCGCGACATGAACACCCGGCGCGGCATGGCGCAGTGGCTCGATCCCAAGGCACCGATGCTTGCGCGGTCGCTGAAGCAGGCCGGTTACGCCACGGGCCATTTCGGAAAATGGCACATGGGTGGCCAGCGTGATGTGGCCGAGGCGCCGGCGATCACTGAGTACGGGTTTGATGCCTCGCTCACCAACTTCGAGGGCATGGGCCCCAAGCTGCTTCCTCTCACGCTCAAGCCGGGATGGGCAGAGCCGCGCCGCATCTGGGCCGATGCAGAACGGCTTGGGCCTGGTACGCGCTGGATGTTGCGATCGAAAATTACAGCTGGCTTTGTGGAGGAAGCGATTCCATTTATTCAAAAATCTGTGAAAGTGAAGAAGCCTTTTTACATCAATCTCTGGCCGGATGACGTGCACAGCCCGTTTTGGCCGCCGGTGGACAAATGGGCCGATGGCAAGCGGGGCCTTTACCATTCCGTGCTTCAGGAGATGGATAGCCAACTTGGCAAGCTCTTCGACCACATCAGGAGTGATTCCGCGCTTCGGGACAATACACTCGTGCTTGTCTGCTCCGACAACGGCCCCGAAATGGGCGCTGGTTCGGCCGGGCCATTCCGCGGCTTCAAGACGCACCTCTATGAAGGGGGCGTGCGCTCCTCGCTCGTTGCTTGGGGCGGGCCGGTGGCGAAGAG
>PAJA01000084.1 GCA_002705185.1 Nitrospina sp.
TTATGCTGCTAATGCAAACCTTATAAACTATCTCCTTTTTCAATAGTCATCATTTATGTTTCTGAAATCAGTTGCAACTCGAATTAACTCTTCGGCTTGCTCACAGGAATACGGTGCTGTGTTTGCAGCATGATGATTCTCAATAGAGATAGAAAGGTATTGATTAACCTTTTCTAGGTGGCTTCTTAATGATGAAGATCTTTGTTTCAACTGTATTATGATGGCCAAAGCATTTTCCAGCATCATTAACTCGTTGAACCCATCTTGCTTTGAACCAACGGATAGCTTTTCAAGCCCTAGAGATTTTGTGGAAATAGAGGGAATATCTAGGCTAGTGTTAAGGTTGATGCGGTTTTCAGACGAACTTATAGATCCGACAAGCAGAAAGAAATGTGAGTTATTCTTCACCGAAGCGGATAAATTTCCATTAAGAAGATTCTGCCCTTTATGCGTCGAGGTTTGTGCTATCTTGTCCAACGCCTTTAAACTTAGGGGAATTTTAACTTCCAATATGGCCTTTTGTGAATCTTCCAGATTGGATAATAAACTAGAGGAAACATAATGCTTAACTTGAGACAGGACTGTTTCGATCTCACCATACGCCTTTTCCACTAAGGTAATAATCCTCTGCCCCAATAAGACATTGTGAAAGGCTTGCTCTAGGTTTTTAAAATCGGTTTCCTGATTAATGTGCTTTTTATTAGATGTAAAATCCTCGGATTTGCATACAAAACTGGCAATCACTTTCTGATTCATTACAGACTCCTTGTAGTTAATAGCTTAAATCGTTGAAAAAATCGATTAAGCGAGTAACTGTAGAATTGACTGGGGAATCAAGTTTGCCTGACCTACCATTGCTGTTGAAGCTTGCACCATAATCTGGTTTCGAGTTAGCAGAGCCACTTCGTGGGCGATATCTGCATCCCGAATTTGGGATTCTGCTGCTTGTAAGTTCTCAACTGAGATGGAAATATTTGAAATAGTTCGGGCAAGTCGGTTTTGTACAGCACCTACTTTACCTCGAGTTGCAGCAACACTAGCGATAGCTGTATTAATGGAATCTAATGCTGTTAGAGCTCCATTAGCNCTNGTNACGCTCAAACTATCGATACTAAGAGCTGATACAGTAACAGCTTGGAGGTCAATNTCTTTGTTTAAATTTATTCGACTATTAACGCTATTATCAGTNCCAACCTGAATTAAAATCTGGTTTGCAGAGCTTACAGAGGAAGCTAAGGAACCATCTACGAGATTTTGTCCGTTAAAGGCAGTAGTACTGGATATGCGATCAATTTCACTACGAAGAGCGTTAAATTCTAATTGAATGGTCGCACGCTCTGTAGAACCTACTGTACCAGTTGCGGCCTGCGATGAGAGCTCTCTCAACCTAATGAGCATACTGGACTGTTCATTAAGGGCACCTTCTGCAATATTGATGAGTGAAACCCCATCATNCGCGTTTCGGACAGCTTGTCGAAGAGCTCGAATATCAGAACGTAACCCTTCTGAAACTGCAAGTCCTGCAGCATCGTCAGAAGCTTTATTGATTCGAATGCCAGATGAAATACGTTCTACTGATTGTGCAAGGCGATTGTTGTTTTCACCCAAAAGTCTTTGAGCGTTAGTCGAAGCTGGATTGTTGAAAATTCGTATTGCCATACCCCTAATCCTCCACCATGAGTTGGAATTGTTATTCTGCTAAAATTCGGTTTTAAAGTTNACTGCTGCCCCTGAAGAGTNTTTTTTTGGTGGCTCCCTTCAGTATTCCACCTTTACTATCAAGCATATGAAGTAGAATATAGGGTTTAGACTTCCTGTCTAATTGCAATGATTATTTGGATACAATTCTACTTAATTGGGTTATCGGAGAGAAAACTAAGAACTTTAANAGAAAACTGAAAAAACTATGAATTATCTTCACGCCAGTTTTTTTGAGGAATATCAATATTTAAGGAAGCGGTTTCTGGATGNGCATTCAGGTATTCTATAGCTGATTGAAGATTTAATGGCGAATCTGGAGAGTTGGGCAGATTTTTAAAAAGCTGCTCCATAAGTTGAAAGTCCTNCTCTGTATCAACGGTGAGCCGGAANTTACAACCTTTTAAATACTTTGGAGCGTCAACNTGNTTGATTCTGAAAGANGATGGNTGNTTGTGAAACCAGGTGGTNACGTGTTCACGATANATNGGACTNTTAGCTANCNNNCCAATTTTTTTCAANGTTTCAAACCGAATGATTTCACAGGCACTGCCGAGTGGAACGGTACCACNAGGAATNGTGAAGTCGGCTTTATCGGAAAGATGNGCNTGAATGAGTGACCTTANGAGANGTATATCNAGAAGAGGNTTGTCACCGCAAACCCGAACGACCTGTTCTGTTTGGACGCTCTCTCCTGCTTTGATGAACCTGTCTAGNACATCNTCTTCNGATCCTTGGAAAACAGGAGTTTGAAGTCGATGNGCAAAATCAATCAATGGGAGTTCTGAATCTTTTTCGGGAACTGCCAAGAGAATATGATTGATTTCCGGCACCTGTTTTAAACGAATAATGATATGCTCCAGCAGGGGTTGTCCTGCAATAGGCAACAGGCTTTTTCCAGGAAAACGGGTAGACCCCATTCGAGCTTGAATGATAGCGGTTACAGAAACCATTTTTCAACTTAAGGATAAGGTTTGCTGCTATTGTAACCTTTCAACTAGTATTTGTAATGTCGAATTCAATTTATTCCCTCCTCCGGCCACCCTCATTGAAAGAAGGAGATGTTGTGGGTGTGGTGGCTCCAGCCGGACCAGTAGATAGAGTGCAGTTAAAAATCGGTTTGGAAGTTATCGGTTCTATGGGGTTTAAGCCTTTGTTAGGGAAACATATTTACGCTCGTTCTCGTTTTATGGCAGGTTCCGATAAGGATCGAGCTCAGGACCTCATGGATATGTTCAGGAACCCTGATGTCAGGGCAATTTTTTGCGCTCGCGGGGGATATGGTGCCAATCGTATTCTCTCTCACCTTGAGCCTGATGAGATAAGAGCTCACCCGAAAGCTNTTGTTGGGTCCAGCGATATTACCCTGCTTCTCAATTTTCTAGCTCAAAAATGCAANNTAGTTGCGTTTCANGGTCCGATGGTTGCTGGAAGCTTTGGNCGGACCGAAATGAAAAAGTCGCGATTACAATTCAAATCATTGTTGATGGGAGATACAAAAAGTAAAATTTTTCACTCCCCTAGAGCAAAGGAGTTTTCCAAGGGTGTGGCTCAGGGTAAAGTTATTGGAGGCTGTTTGACATTGTTGTGTCGTTCGTTAAACACTCCCTATGAAATCAAAACAAAAAATAGAATTTTATTGATCGAGGATGTCAACGAGCCTTTGTACCGGATTGATGGAATGCTTTGGCAGCTTAAGAATGCGGGTATTTTTAAAGGCGTTCGTGGGTTAATTTTTGGGGAAATGGTTAACTGCAAGCCACAACGCAAAGGTGATGGGAAGTTTGAAGACATTCTTACTGACCTTTTCCAAAAACCTAGTTTTCCTATTCTTACCCATTGTCCAATAGGTCATGGTAAAGAGATTTGGACCCTTCCTCTAGAGATAACAGCGACTCTAGATAGCGAATCCAAAACCCTTGAGCTTAAAGACTGCGGAGTCAAGTGAGTCAACTTGGCCTGACGTTTACACCTTTGGACTGCAGGAAAGTCTTAGCCTCCTGAATAGTGAANTCCTTAAAATGAAAAATGGAAGCGGCCAACACCGCTGAAGCTTTTCCTTTTGCAATNCCTTTATATAAATCCTCAAGAGTTCCTGCTCCTCCTGAAGCAATAACTGGAATGGAGACTGATTCCGAAACCGTTTTGTTGAGTTCGATATCGTACCCAGCTTTCGTCCCGTCTCGGTCCATGCTGGTGAGTAAAATTTCTCCTGCGCCATAGAAGTCCATTTTTTGAGCCCATCTTTGCACATGAATTCCTGTAGCGTTTCTTCCCCCATGGGTATAAACCTGCCACGTAGGCGGTGAATCGGATTGTTTTAGTAACAATTCTGGGTGCTTGGGTGCCCAGTCAGGAGGTGCAGATGTTGACGCTGAAGTTTGCAACTCTTTGGCATCAATAGCGACAACAATGCACTGGCTTCCAAAACGTATGGCTGCACGTCGCACAAAATCTGGGTCCTTGACGGCGGCGGTGTTGATGGCGACTTTGTCAGCACCAGCTTTTAGAAGGTTTCGAATATCATCTAATGTGCGTACCCCTCCTCCAACTGTCAATGGCATGAATACCTTTTCGGCGGTACGCGTCACCACGTCCAGAATAATGTCACGGTTCTCGTGTGAAGCCGTGATATCTAAAAATGTGAGTTCATCGGCACCTTCCATTTCATAGGCTGAAGCGATTTCAACCGGGTCGCCGGCATCCCGGAGGTTGACAAAGTTCACGCCTTTGACTACGCGGCCATCTTTGACATCCAAACAAGGTATAATGCGATTAGCTAGCATGGAGAGCCTCTCGCGCCTCTTTAAATGAAATGGTCTTGTCGTATAGAGCTTTGCCTATGATAACGCCTTCAACGCCATAGGATTCGAGCTTGGCTAGGTTTTTTATGTCTTCTAGACGACTGACTCCACCGGATGCAATCACTGGTAGTTGCGCGCACTCGGCAAACTCCTTGATGCTTTCCAGATTAGGGCCCTGTAGCATGCCATCTCGACTTATGTCGGTAAAGATAAATCCAGCAATTCCAAAGCCTTTCATTTTCTGAGCAAGGTCAGTGGCTTTCTGTTCGGAAACTTCTACCCAACCTTTCACCGCGACTAAACCATTCTGAGCATCAATACCGATAATAATTTTATTGGGAAAACGGCGACAGGCTTCTTCGACAAACTCAGGCTCTTTTTGAGCAATGGTTCCCAAAATGACTCGGTATGCTCCAGCTTTAACATATTTTTCAATTGCTTCAAGGGTGCGAATCCCTCCCCCAACCTGTATATCGACAGAACTACTATATATAATTTTTTTTACGATCTCAGAGTTGATAGGTGAACCTTGGAATGCGCCATCTAAATCTACAACGTGAATTGTCTGAGCTCCTTCTTCATCCCAATGATTGGCCATTGAGAGAGGATCATTGGAGTAGACTGTTTCTTGGTCCGCTTTTCCCTGAACAAGGCGCACACACCTACCTTCTTTTATATCCACTGCGGGTATTATTCTCATAAGGAGCTTTGCTTAAAGGTTTTAAAGTAAAAGCTGATATTAACAGAGGTGTTTCACATCTTCAACGTTGTTTGCCAAGCTGAGGATTGCGTAATATAATTGGCTCATTCAAGCTGATGCCATTGTTCAATAGGGCGCTCAACGTGAAAGTACCCTTAATCTTTTTTTAGGAGTGATTGTGAAAGCTAGCCAAACTGAACTTGAAGGGGTTCTACTTATCGAACCTACTATCCATATTGATTCACGAGGGCGTTTTTTTGAAAGTTATGAAAAAGAAAAATACCGTGCGTTGGGAATTCGTGAAGACTTTGTTCAGGATAACCAGTCACTCTCAAATAAAAATGTTTTAAGGGGACTACATTATCGAGTTGATCCGGAACAAGCCAAATTGGTTAGAGTAGTAAAGGGCGAAGTGTTTGATGTGGTTGTAGACATTAGAAAAGGTTCTCCTACTTTTGGGGAATGGCAGAGCTTTATTTTATCGAGTACTAACTTTCTTCAACTTTATGTCCCAGTAGGTTTTGCCCACGGGTTTTGTGTTCTTAGTGATGTGGCGGAGTTTTTGTACAAGGTTTCTGAATACTATTCAGCGGAAAAAGAAAAAGGAATTCTCTGGAACGATCCTGATATTGGAATTAACTGGCCAATATCAAACCCTGTTCTCTCTGATAAAGATGAAGGTAATCCTCGGCTGAGAAATCTTTAGTTTTTTAAAGAGATTTAAGAGAATAATTTTGAATAGGATTGTTTTATCTGCTGGTTTATAAGCTCACCTAAATTTGGATTGATGATCTTTTTTTTCTAATGTTTCAATCTTATGCTGCCGATTAAAGCTATAAGGATGTAAAGAAAAACTTTAGGTCACTAAAAATGTCTTTAAATATTTCCGATATAGGAATGCAAGATACTTTGCTAGAGCAGAAAAAAGTTTTAGCTTCAGTGGACACTTCCGTTTTTAGCGAGTCGAATTTGAAAACTAGTGAGGGTGACCTTGTCCGTTTTTCGTTTACTGAGGATATGTCTTTGTCAGAATCGTTGAACCAGCAAATGCAAACTCGAGAAGGTGATACTTCACAGGAATTTAGTTCGATAGCTAGGGCCACTGCCTCTTATTCTCTTACTGTTGAAGGAAGTTTGAATGCCGAGGAACTCGACGCTATTAATAAACTAGCCGAAGAGATTACACCCCTAGCTAGGGAGTTTTTTTCTAGCGAAAAATTAAACTTGGACAATCCCTCTAATATTCTAGATAACAGTCTTGGCGCTCTCATGCAATTAGAGCTGTCGTTAGAAAGAACTGTTGTGACAACCTTCGAGACTAAAAGTATTAAGCAGTTTTTAGATGAGGCTGACGAGATTACTAATATGGAAGACTTACCAAGCCAGCTGCCAAAACTTGAAGTAGATGGAGTTCGAAACTATCCTGCTCTAGTTCAGGCAACGATAGAATCTGTTTTTAAGTACACAGAAGAACGGGTTCCGGTCCAGGATTTGACTCCCAGGTCCTTGGATGATCTGCTAGCGTACATCCGTGATCATATTGGTAAGTTTTTTAATTCGTCGGTTGATATAGATTCATTAGGTATGGAGTCAGTTCCTAATACTAATAGCGTTGTAGATGATGAAACTTCTACCTTCGCATTAGGGACTGAACGACTGACTCTGAAAATTTAGATCAACCAGTACTCTAGCAAGATTGCTTGAGCATCACCTCAAACTAGTCATATTCTCAAGCATTGTGTAATCGTCGTTCTTATTATTCCGGTGATTCGGCAGTTAGGGCATAAGCGCGCCGTTATTTATGTCTAAAGTTTGTCCGGTAAAGGAGATTTGTTCTTCTGAAACCAGGAAAGCTACTAGCTTGGCTACTTCTTCAGGTTCGGACATTTTCCCTAATGGAACTGGTTTCATTGCTTCCTTATAAGCTTCATCTTTAGAAATATCCAAGGCATCAGCAAATCCCTGCAAACCTTCCTGCGCCATTTCAGTGTTGACCCAACCTGGACATAAAGCATTTATCAAAATCCCGTCGCCGCTATATTCGGCTGCCAAAGATCGAGTGAGGCCCAATAGCCCGGCTTTGGATGCACAGTAAGCGGAATAACCTGGAACCCCCAGTCTGGCCAAAATGGATGAGATGATGATTATTTTTTTGAATGGAGCACGATCTTTTTTAATTAAAGGAAGGCACGCCTGAATGGTCTGATAGGTTCCGGTAAGGTTTGTGTCTATAACTTCATGCCAACGATCTTGGTCCCCAAACTGGTTCTCACCGCCAATACCAGCATTAGCAATTAGTCCGTAAAGAGATGACACATTTTCTAGGGACCTTTTTATTTCAGCTGAGTTTCTGATGTCGCAAGTTCGACATTGGTGCCGTTCAGAGTTTTTCAATAAGCTTTTTGTCGATTGTAGGTTATCTAGATTACGCCCTAACAGGATAAGAGAGTATCCGTGCTTGGCTAGAATTTCAGCAATGCTTCTTCCTATTCCTGAACCAGCTCCTGTTACAGCAATATTCATTTATATTTCCCGACTGTTTTCTGAAAATTGGCCTTTAGAAGGATTCATCAGAATCTTTATATAGTCTGATAAAGTATCGGCTTTTTTTGTTTCGTTGGAACCTTGGTAAACTTGGATTAAGTTATTCATCATTCGAATTAGTGTTTCTTGGTGTGTGGACTGAGACAAGTAAATTTCTTCAAAAGGGTGACCAAACTGCTCCATGATTTGAATACAGTTTGCGCGAGTAAGCAGCCGGCCCTGATGGAACGGGTCAAAATAAACTGGGTTTTTTGGGTGATTATATTTAGCAATGTAATGTCCCGGAAGACCTACGCCGACGATAGGCAAATTTAGTCGACTGGCAACCAGCACACACAGGATTGAAAGTGTAATGGGTATGCCAGTTTTATTTTGGAGAACTTTATTAATATAGCTGTTATTCGGATCAAGATAGTTTTTCTTGTTACCTCGAAAATTCTCCTGCTGAAAAAGCAGGTGAGTCAATGTCGAAACGACTTGGGAGGGGTCTGCGTTCAGGTCTAATTTCTTTTCTAGCCGGTGTGCAAGAGAGTCCAAGGCTCGCCTGCATACTTCAGGGTCGCAATCGGGGTAACCGAATTCCATGATTAATAGTATTCCAGCTTCTAGGTCAACATCTTGCCCAAGACCTTTTTGTGCTAATCGCCGGAACTTTTCCCCCAGCTTTTTTGGTAAAATCGCGTTAATAACTTCCTGTGCCTTTACGCGGAGAGCAACTTCTTCACTGCGGACCGCCATTTCTAGAAAGGGTAAGGCGTCTTCTCCAAGATCTATCAATTGTAGAATAACCTTTTCGCGGATGAAGGCATCTCGATCAGTCAATAATTGAATCAAATGTGAAATTTGGCCGAGGGCCTTTTGATTACTCATGGCATGAAAAACAAGCGGGCATTTCTGCCCGCCTGGATGGAAGAATCGAAATCGACTAAATGTCGGGTTGCGGTGTTGTGCGCAAATAAGGTTTGATGACTTTATGTCCCTTAGGAAACTTTGAGGGAATATCTTCCGTCTTGATTGCGGGAACTACTACACAGTCATCTCCATGTTTCCAGTCTACTGGTGTGGCGACTTGATGATTGGCAGTGAGTTGTAGTGAATCGATAACACGTAGAATCTCAGCAAAATTCCTACCAGTTGAAGCGGGGTAGGTCAGTGTAAGCTTTACGGCCTTATCAGGTCCGATGATGAAAACCGATCGGACTGTCAGATTGTTCAAGGCATTTGGGTGAATCATGTCATACATTTCCGCGATTTTTTTGTCGGGATCAGCAATGATGGGGTAGTTCACCGTACAACTCTGTGTTTCATTAATATCGTCAACCCACCCTTTATGTGAATCCAAGGGATCTACACTCAATGCGAGAACTTTCACGTTTCGTTTATCAAATTCATTTTTTAGATTGGCTACTCGGCCTAACTCAGTAGTACATACTGGGGTGTAGTCTTTGGGGTGAGAAAACAAGACCCCCCAGCCATCACCCAGATACTTATGAAGCTCAATAGTGCCTTCGGTGGTTTCTGCTGTGAAATCTGGTGCGGTATCTCCTAATCTAATAGCCATAATCTGTTCCTCTTTAAAAAATATTATAATTGTTAAAAGTTTTATTCATATACTATCCAGACAGCCCTGAGTACAGGGGTGTGAAAATATTCTTTAATATACTGATGTACTTTATTATACCATAGCCAAATCTCTGAGGGAATGACTGCAAAATTTACTCGGAGTGATCACTTTATTTATTGCAATTAGTTCATTTTTTAGAGTGTTTTAGGTGGCCTGTAGAATGATCATTACTGGCAGGTAGTGCAAATAATTTCAACACTGACTTTTAAGAGGTTTTGTGGCTAATATCAATCTGGATGAGACAAAAATACTCTTGAGGCAGGTCTGGGCATTTATGCTAATAGGACTTTATGGCATCGGAGGTTTTCAAGAACATGCAGTCAACCTTCAGGCGGAGGCCCTGCCTGCTGCAGAATCAAT
This sequence comes from Nitrospina sp., assembly GCA_002705185.1. GTDB lineage: Bacteria > Nitrospinota > Nitrospinia > Nitrospinales > VA-1 > LS-NOB. Next base: position 9,731 of record PAJA01000084.1, read on the forward strand.
TCTCCCAGATGTAGCCAAAGTACTATTTTTTGGGTTGCTCTTTGTGTCGTTCCTAATAGATATCGTGGAAATGCGTGAAGATAAGGACAAGGCCTACCAATTTTTATTTTTGTCCTTGGTCGTGGGCGGGATGTCAGCAACGATTAGCGCTATGCAATATCAAGCGATCATGTGGTTTGCCGCGAATGTATAACGGATTTGGGTAAATTCCGGTAGTATTCTATCTAAGAGCTTTGAACTTTATTGTCATAGTTTACCTAAATAAGCCTGGGCTTTAAAGATGTCCAAACGACGCCTTGCCAGTCTAATGCAGATTGGATAGAATGAGCCGGTATTTATTTTTTAGAGGATAGCTAGGGCCGTTAGCTCAGCTGGCAGAGCAACTGACTCTTAATCAGTAGGTCCTCGGTTCGATCCCGAGACGGCTCACCATATAAAACAATGGGTTATGAGATTATTCTCGTGGCCCATTTTTTTATAGGTTACCTATAAGTTACCAGTTGGATCATATTTTTTGCTTATTACAAGCAAATCTCTTCCCTCATTGAAGTCCACCCTCCTTTGATTTTCACATTCTCCATCTTACCTACCTACCTTATTTGATTTGGAGGAGTTACTTTTTTACTTTAAAAAATAAACCCTATTAGCCAATTTAAAAACAAAACAACTTGACCATCTAAACCTAACATTATCTTAACAAGACTTTAAGTCGATCTTGACACGATATATTTTGTACTTCAGTTATGATTAATCACAAGAAAATTAATTCTCTAAAAGAGAAATATTTTTTATTCTTATTTGATAAAGGAAACCAGAAAAAAATGAACACTATCGACTCAAAGATTTTTATTGTATTAAGTTTACTTTTTGCCGCAACCAATGTTTTTGCTCAGGGACAGCATGGAAGCGCTGTAACTATCACCGATCCGCCAAATGGTGCCGTGGTTTCAAGCCCTGTAAAGGTTTGCATGTCTACTGAAGGTGTCAAAGTTCAACCTGCAAAAAAAGGGGTCAACGAAGGCAAGGGCCATCATCATATTATCGTTGATGTCGAACTACCAAAAGATCTTAGTAAACCGATTGGAAAAGACGCAAACCACATCCATATGGGAGATGGTTCCACCTGTAAAGAGATAAAGCTATCTGTTGGAAAACACATAATCCGCACCCTGTTCGCTAAAGGTAACCATGTACCTTATAATTCACCTTTGACCGCAACGATAACCGTTAACGTTAAGTAGACAATTCATAAGTCCGGTCCCTACTCTTCAATTCGGCCCGGACTTATAAATTTTCTTTCCTTCGCGTCGTAGGGTTGAGCGTTCTTTCGGGGTGTGGCTGCAAAATGCGAAACAATAAAAATGTTCGTCACATTTATCTCCACCCCAACCTTCACCCATCACCACCAGTTCCTGACGTATTGCCCGATGCGTCTAACTGTTGCACCTTGTTCATAAAGCTCGGTCTTACGTTCAAGAAAGTTTGCTAGAGCTAAAGTGACTACCTTAAGTCACTTAGGCTCTTAGCTTTTTCTAAATTCTCGTGAAAGCAAATAACTTCTTGTATTGATAAGGATCTATCTCAAATTTGGAGCTAGCCTGATTGCTGAGTGAAACGATAAGTTTTGTGAGTAAAGTGCATAAGCTTATTGCACGTGACTTAACAAGATCTTCGATTCTAGAATTTCTTTATTTCCATTTGCTTTTTCTTGGGCAACTTTGAAATGTTTGGTTGCTTCACCGTGTTTTCCCAGCTTATCGAGTGAAATAGCTTCGTTGAAGTGAACTTCTCCCAAAGCAGAATCAACTGCCGAAGCTTTCTGAAAATGCTTGAGGGCTACATCATAATGACCTTCTTTATAATGTAATATTCCTTCTTTGTTATGTCCGCTAGCTTCAGTGTTAGTACCCTCAGGTAATGATAAAGGGCCTTCAGCAATAATCGTTGCAGCACTCTTTGATTCAGATATTTTTGTTTCTTTCTCTTCTCCACCACAACCTACGGTTAAGAGTAGAACTGTTGCAATTAATAACAATAATAGATTTTTCAATTATATTTTCTCCTTCTTGAATAGTGGATATTAAGTATTAATAGTACCTCACCCGATTATGGCTTGCATATCACTAAACTAGAAGAATCTTCTCATCTTCTATACGAACCCATGCAAAACTCTTGATAAATCGTCTATAACTATTATTTCAAAGTGCTAATAAAATAAACGCAATTAACTTTCCTATAAGTAGTCAACATTTATCAGGATTAGTCTACTGCTCACTTATTCTTGAAGGCATTTATCAAGGTTGCTTTTCCTATTTACACTAGAAAAATCAATATCCGAGGATAGTATGGAAAACAGCACCAAATCCAACACAAAAATAAATGAAAGTACCTGTAAGATTCCAGACTATGCTTTTAATTTCGTCAAGGGTCATAGTGTCATCTCCTTTACAGCAAAGTAAAAGAAAGAAAAGGTGGTGATCACCGTGTTTACTAAAGCTGACCAGATCATAAGTCTGTAAGATATTCTTTCCATAGTTGTCCCTTTATTTTGATTGGTAGTATCTGGAGTTACAGAGGAAATTATTTTGTTTATCCAGATAAGGAATGCTTATTATGTATAGTTTCTTTGTGCCAGCATGGATATAACCACATTAGTATACTCAAGGGGGCACTTAGAGAAAAAAATTTTAATTTTTATTAGCATTTTTTCAAGTTATTACAGGCGATTTATCAACAACTTTAGAGTGATGAGTCAAAAAGGGTAGCATTATAGTTAGGCAATTATTTTGAGTATATTATAGAATGAATTCTTATTAGATTCATTGATACTAGTGGAGATCAATTACTGTCGCGGTTTAAATCGTAAGGTTATTTAAACCATTAGGGTGATGAGTAAGGTTTTAAGCAGTAAGGTAAATATAAGAATTGTGGCAGGATTGTTGTCAAAAAACTTTAGAACTCATGGCAAGATAATTTCAACTTATCTGTAAGGGGGAGAATCATGAAACGAGGGTATTTATTAACAGCATTATTATTTACAGCATTTATGTTTCCATTCTTTGGAAATATAAGTAACGCAGATGCACTGGGCAATTATGGGTGCGGCAATAAGGATAGAAAGACACACGTAAATTGTTTAAGAGGTCTTCTAACCAGCACGCCTTATGGATTAACTGTGCCCAAGGGTAAAAATGGTTTAGGCCAATATGGATGCGGCAGAAAAGCTGGAAATAAAACGAAAAGAAAGCATGTCAATTGTTTAAGACGTCTTTTAGATCAACATGGATCTCATCTAGCAAAAGGTGGCGCAGGACCTACAAATGCTCCAGGTATGCACCCGCCGATGGGAAAACCAGGTATGCCTCCGATGGGTATGAATCCACCGATGCCTCCGACGGGTGCTCAACCTGTTTTACCACCTAC
>PAJA01000085.1 GCA_002705185.1 Nitrospina sp.
AGGTTATAACCATGCAAAAGAGCTATACTGCGCCCTTTTACTCAGGGATCAAAGAAAATGGTTTAGTAATCATTAATACTCCGCAGGATCTGCTGAGTGATGAAGATCATAAAACGCTTGAAGATCTTAATGTAAAGGTGCTCAATCACGATGCCACCAAACTGGCTTTGGAAATAGGTAAAACCGAACTTTCAACCAATATGGCTATGATAGGTGCATGTGCTGGTGTAACAAAAATAGTAACTTTGGATGCTTTAGATAAGGCACTTCAAGATCGTTTTGGAAAGCGATATGTTGCATCAGGAGGTACGGCAACACTTGATGAAGCGATTAAGAAAAAATATGCTAAGAAGGAAATGCTGTTAAAAGCCAACATGGACTGTATCACTCAGTCCTATAAAGACAGTACAGTATGGGCTGAAAAGCAGGATTTGAAATTAGTGACTGTTTGAGGCTTGCTTTAATGCAATCAGTCGGTTAAAAGGCTTAACTATTTTATATTGAGGAGAAACTTTGAGTGTATAACGTAGCGTGGGTAGACAACGATAAATGTATTGCTGAAAAGGGTTGCCGACTATGCATCATGTATTGTCCTGAAGCAGATACAATTATGCTGGACGAGTCTGTGAAAAAGGCTATAGTTATTGAACCCCGGTGCAAAGGCTGTGATCTTTGCAAGGTGGTTTGCAGTACACATAACGCAATAACAATGTTTCCTGTAGACCCAACGACTGGCAAGGTCATCATGGGTGGTGAAGAGGCTGAAACTGCCGGGTTGGGTCAGGCCTACTCGGGCTAAGTAACCGAAATTTATTACACCCATGGCTTTGAGCCATGGGTTTTTTTTTTGCCCATAATAGACCAAAGAATTCATAGAACTTGGCCTGAATTTTCTCATATAAAATTAAAAGAAAATTAGCTTAGACTTTATTCAAAAACATGGTGAGGAACAAACGGATGGTCGATACGTTTCAAAAAGAAGTGCAGTGTAGTCTCTGCCCGGATATTTTCCAGCCCGTGATTGAACCTGCAGAGGAGGAAAGCTCATATTTGATATATTGCTCTTCGTGCGTGGAGTATCTTTCTATTGCCCGCTCTAATCCTGTGCGAATTGCTTTTCGTGAGGTTTTGGGGCTCAAAGGAGAATCTCTGGCCCTTGCTTTGCAAACTGTGCTGGCCTCATGTCAGTGTGGAGGCGAGTTCAGTCATGATGCAGGCCAGCGGTGCCCTAAATGCATCTACAAAATTGAAAGAGAAATGCGAAAATCTGGAACCGATCAGCAAGTGGAGTTTTATTGTCCCTGGAACCTGCAAGAACTGAAAAAATCGGAAGGTAAATTTTTCGAATATATATTCCGAAAATTAGAATCTAAAGAAGAAACTCTGAAGGAATTAATCGAAAAATATGAGTCGGGTCAAGTTGAGCCGGAGGCATATTTAGAAGGTTTGGATTCTCTTCGGTTCAGAGAGACAACCCAGGTTTCTGTCATTGAGGCTTGGGCAATCATTCTAGGGTCAGATATGGCCTTTCGTGCTGCTGAAGAGCACGGCCTGGTTGATAGATATGGGTCGAGAATTATCGTCAGCATAGCAAAAGCCCTTGAAATAAGTGAAGGGAAAGCTGCCCTGTCTACTTTGGCTACCGAGATTAAAAACTGGGATGGGCCTGTCGAAAGAGAACTACAAACATTCATTGCCAAAATTGGCGGTGGTTTCTAATCGACCATTAATCGATAGAAACTATCAATTAATGTTATTNCCCAGTAAAAAATCATCTCTGCCAAAAGGTTCTTTGAAATACTCACTACTTTTATGGAGTTAAGATATTAGGGCGGGTTGAGAGTAGGTTTTTTTAACTAATGTAACGTTTAACTAATTTTTCTATTGAAGCAAGGTAGGACGAACCAAATAAGTTCAGGTGGTTCAAAAGGTGATATAANTTGTACAAGTCTTTTCTTTCATCATATCCCGGATTTAATGGGAATGCTTCTTGATAAGCATCGTAGAATTTCTGCGGTAGTCTACCAAACAATTCGGTCATNGCTAGGTCGGTCTCGCGCAAGCCAAAATAANTNGCTGGGTCAAAAATGCAAGGTACTTGGTGCTGATCAGAAAAATAATTTCCGGACCACAAGTCGCCATGCAATAAAGCCGGTTTTTCTCCTGAAATATTGACATAATNTTCTAGTTGGTTACAGAGTTTACTTAGACTATTATCGANGGATAAGGGAAGTTTTCCTGTTTTTCTAGCCAATTCCTGCTGAAATCGTAACCTCTGATCGCGAAAGAAATCAAGGCCATTGTCTGTGGGTACATTTTTTTGTTTAGTAGTCCCAATATAATTATCATGGTCAAGGCCGAAGCTGTTTTGACTAATTTTGTGAAGTTCCGCAAGTGAACGGGCAAAGTGGNTAGCAAAATCAGGGCCCGGCGAAGATTCTTCAATATATTCTAGGATTAATAAAGAATCTTCCCAAATCAAAGGTTGTGGGATTCTTGGTCCGCCTACTGCTTGAGTAAGAAGTTTCAGGCCTTTTGCTTCTGCGCTGAAGAAATCTTTAGGAGGGTGATGGTTTTGCTTTAGAAATACCCGTTCACCGTTGGTAAGCTTTAGCGCGGAAGCCTGGTTTATGCATCCTCCGCCGACTGTTAAGATGGATTGAATTTGTACTTCCTTACNATAAACAGACTCTAGAAGTTTGCATATGTTCTCATTCATTGTTTCTTTGTGAGCTCTNTCTTTAAATATTCGAGAATTTTTGGGCAGGTGCGTTCTACAATTTGGTAAACAATATCAAAACCATTATCCCCACCGTAATAGGGATCAGGAACTTCTAGGTTATTTTTATTTTCTGGATCAAAGGTGCGAAACAGAAATAGTTTATCTTTTAANTCGGACTCAGGCCTCATTTGTTGTAGGGCACTCAAATTACTTTGGTCCATAGCTAGCACTAAATCCATCTCCTTAAAATCAGTAGATTGAAACTGTTGAGCCCGGCTATTAAGATTGATTCCGTGTTTTTGTGCTGTCTGTTGCATTCGGGAGTCTGGAGGATTTCCCACATGCCAGTTGCCTACTCCTGCTGAGCTAATAATAATTTGATCTTGAAGGCCTTCGTTTTTGACAAGTGCCTCAAAAATGCCTTGAGCAAGCGGGGAACGGCAAATATTTCCAAGACATACAAAGCAGACTTTAACTGTTGAGTTCATATATTGATTTACCGGAGAATTACGTTTAATATATGCAAAAAATATTCTTACCATAATAAAGAATTACCCTTAGTTTATTCAACTGAAACTTTTAGTCCCAAAATTATAGGAACCTGAACATTGATACCAAGATATTCATTGCCCGAGATGTCTTCAATCTGGGAGCCTGAGAATAAATTTAAAATCTGGCTGAAGGTAGAAATTCTAGCTTGTGAGGCTCTGGCTAAAAAAGGAGAAATTCCAAAATCTGCGCTGAAAGATATACAAACAAAGTCTCAGTTTAATGTTGAGCGCATTGATGAAATTGAACGTGAAGTTAAACACGATGTGATAGCATTTTTAACCTGCGTGGCGGAACATGTCGGTGAATCAGCAAGGTATATGCATATGGGGATGACTTCCTCTGATGTTCTAGATACAGCATTGGCGGTTCAGATGAAGCAATCTGCCACCTTGATCTTGAAAGAACTCTCTGCCTTTAAGGTTATTTTGGAAAAGCAAGCGAAGAAATACAAGTTTACGCCTACTATTGGCCGGTCTCATGGTATTCATGCCGAGCCCTTGACCTTTGGTTTAAAAATTGCCAATTGGTATGAAGAGGTTAAACGCAATATAGACCGACTCAAACGAGCCCGGCAGACTATCGCTTACGGACAGATTTCTGGGGCAGTGGGAACCTTTGCCTGCATCGATCCAGATGTTGAAGAATATGTCTGTGTTAAATTGGGATTAAAGCCAGCTCCGGTGTCGAGTCAGGTTATTCAGCGCGATCGTCATGCTGAATTTTTTTCTGTTCTGGCTATTATTGCTGGAACTATTGATAAAATCGCGATTGAGATCCGTCATCTGCAAAGGACAGAGGTTTTAGAAGCAGAAGAATTTTTCTCTAAAGGGCAAAAAGGTTCATCGGCAATGCCGCATAAGCGCAATCCTATAATTTCTGAACAAATGTCTGGCTTGGCCCGCATAGTGAGAGCAAATGCATTCGCTGCTATGGAAAATATCCCTCTTTGGCACGAAAGGGATATCAGTCATTCTTCTGTAGAGCGTGTGATTGGACCGGATAGTACTATTTTGATCCATTATATGTTGCGAAAAATGACAAAAATGATGGATGGTTTGATGGTCTATCCAGATAATATGATGCGTAACCTGGAAAAAACAGGCGGCTTGATTTATTCGCAGAGTGTTCTGCTTGCTTTAGTGCGAAAAGGTATTACTCGGGAAGAAGCCTATAAGTTGGTGCAAAAAAATGCTATGCAAAGCTGGACAAAAGGCAAAGATTTTTTGGCGCTGTTAAAAAAAGATAAAGAAATTGTAAAATTATTGTCTGTTGCGGAGATTAACAAAACTTTTAAATTAACAACGCAATATAAAAACATAGATCGGATTTTTAACCGAGTCTTTAAAAAATAAGAGGTGATTTATGGAACGTTTAGAAAAACTTTATGAAGGTAAAGCTAAAATCCTTTACAACACTTCGGATCCAGACTTAATGGTTCAGTATTTCAAGGACGATGCTTCTGCCTTTGATGGGAAAAAAAAAGGTACTATTGTTGATAAGGGTGTGATGAATAACCATATGTCGAGCAGAATCTTTCAATACCTCGAAGGCGAGGGGATTAAAACTCATTTTGTTAAAAACATCAATGATCGAGAAATGCTTGTAAAAAAGCTAGATATTATACCTATAGAAGTAGTACTACGTAATGTTGCTGCAGGTAGTTTATGTAAAAGGTTGGGCATTGAACAAGGGATGATACTACAAAAACCAATTTTAGAGTTTTTTTACAAGAGTGATCCACTAGGTGACCCTATGATCAATGAATGTCATGTGGATGTTTTTGGTTGGGCTACTAATAAAGAAGTGGAGATCTTAAAAGCAGAAGGAATTAGAATCAATAACCTTATGACAAAGTTTTTTGAGGAGCGGAATATTCGTCTAGTAGATTTTAAGTTGGAGTTTGGTCGTCATAAAGGCGAAGTTATTTTGGGAGATGAAATTAGTCCTGATGGATGCCGTCTATGGCATTTGGAAACCAATGAGAAAATGGATAAGGATCGCTTTCGCTTTAATATGGGAAATGTAGAAGAAAAATATCAGGAAGTTTATGATTTGATTTGTAATTAATCTTTTTACTAACTAGTAAACCCAAAACTCAACGATATAGATAACTAAAGACATCAGATAAAGGTCTTTGTTATATATTGCTAATGTCTTCCAGAAAACTATGCCTCAAATAGCTCTCACAAAATATTAGCTCTACTAAGTTCTAGGGAATTGCCCTTTCAAAGGATACCATTGGCAAGCTAGAAGTAATGAAACTACTTCATATGAACTGGGAAATTAGAAAAATTTAATCAAAAAAACATAGAAGGAATAGATGTAATACTTTAACCTTTCTAAGCGGCTTTCCCTTTTTGGTTTTCGGGGTAGGTTTTGATTGATTAAATCTTTTTACATTCCATTTTTTCAATAGGCTGAGCCTGACATTCTATAGACTCTGTCATACCGTTTGCCACTTTGGCGCAAGCTGTGCTCATACCTGTCATGATGGTGTCATCCCTCGCCATGCCCTTTACCTCCTGGCAAACGATTTGATCTTTGTATTTAATGCAGACTTCACATTGATATTTGTTCCCGGTCCAAAGAAGATCAATAGAAATGCTTGCAACGAAAGCGAGAAATACTAGCGTGGCAATAGTACCTTTGTTCATGATGAGAATATTTTATAATTTTCAGGTTACAGGTTGGGCGATACTTTCCTCACGACCTATGAAGTAATGTTGTCGATAGAAGACAAGTTCTTTCAAAGATTCCCGGATATCAGTTAGGGCCATATGTTCATTACTTTTTTTGGGGAATTTTTGACCGTCCGGATACCAGCGGTTTACTAGTTCTTTGACAGAGGTTACGTCAATACTCCTGTAATGCAAGTGGTCATGTAAATCACTCATATATTTAGTGAGAAATTTTCGGTCTTGGTTAATTGAGTTTCCGCATAATGGGGATGTACCTTTTGGACAGTACTTCTTAATGAATTCTAAAGTCCTTTTTTCAGCCTCCTTTTGATCTATCAAAGATTCGCGAACTCGCTTGACTAATCCTGACGCATTGTGATGTTTAGTATTCCAATCATCCATTTTGTCTAAAATTTCGTCTCGTTGGTGAATAGCTATGCAGGGCCCTTCCTCAAGAACATTTAATTCGCTATCAGTAATTAAAGTAGCAACTTCAATGATAACTTCTTTTTCGGCATCTAAGCCGGTCATTTCCAGGTCCATCCAAACTAAGTTGTATTTAGATTTTCGAGCCATAAAGTTCAATTTTGCTGTTGTATAAAATTTTTACCATCTTAGTAAAATTTTATGATTTAAATTAATTTTAAGCCTATTAAGGCCAATAAATTAAGTGCCTAATTATCCAGAAATTTTGGCTCCAACCTTTTGTAAAGGTCTTCTTAGCCCCAATCGCACGAAATCGGGTCATATTGTATCCTAAACTCATGGAAATATGAACCCTTCATTAGATAAATACTTTGATACATTGATTTTCTTGTAAATAATTTTAATTGACGGCAAAAGACAGAATGATGTGCTCATTTGTTTTATGCGTTGATAAAAATTAACTTATTTCTTTATGGTAAAAAATAAGAGCTTTGGTCTTTGTGTGGGTTTAACAAGATAAATTAAAAATAAAAAACAAAAGGAGAACAGGAATGCACAAAAAATTCCTATTCTCCTTAAGTGGAGGAGACAAGGGGAAAACTTGGTCATGGGACCAAGTAAGTTCCCCAAAGGAGGAGAAAAGTACAAATGAATTATATGAAAATAATATTAAAAAGTGATTAATCCAATATTAAAATTTATTAATGTAGGGTATCAAAATTCTCAACGGATTGAGAGAGGTGATTGGCTATTCAATGATAAGTAGTAAACTATTAATTCAGCAGGTTGTTCAGATCAAGAACGGCATCTAAATAGGTGTCATGTACTCTCTTTAAGTTTTTCATCAGCCAGAGATCGGAAAAACTTTTTGGGAAGGGAGCGAACCCTTTTATTTGATTGATGGCGAGTCGACAATCCCGATACCAAGAAATATTTTTATTGGCTTTAAAAATTATCATGCCTTTTTTAAGCTGTTTAATAGCTAAGTCTGGTTTCCGATCACCAAAGTATGAAAAAGCTAGTCCTACGCGGCTCAGCCCTTCTTCAGGTTCTAAAGTTATTGTTGTTTTATAAGCTTCTGCGGCCTGAGAATATTTTTTTGACGCTGCAAGGAAGTTGGCTAAATGAAACCAGACGTGATAGTACTCAGGGTTTGATTCTGTCAGCGTTCTGGATATTTCGATGGATTTATCTAACTCCCCCAGACGTGAGTAATTATTACTAAGTTTAAGTTTAGCGTAAAGGGCAATCTTTGGAGGAGGATTTGCGTCAAGAGTTTTTTGCCAATAACTTGTAGCATCTTGAAAAAATTTATCTTTATCCAGACTTTGTGCTTTATTGAAGAAGTCTTTATATTGTTCCTCAGATAAAGCCAGACTTGGCAATAAGATTAGATAGAGAGCTGAAAGTTTTATAAACCAAAAAAATCGGGATTTGAAATTCATAAGGGATATTTAAGAGTTGGATGTCAGCTCTTCCTTTAAAAATAATGGTTCTCCGGTTATAAGAGGTTGTAGAGACTTTTTAATTGTTTGAATAAAGTGCTCTTCATTGTTCATAATTTTCTCTACATCTTCGGGGCGCAAATAAAAAATATTGGACGCGGTACCTTGGTTAGTGTGAAGTACGGCTTTTTGGCATTCCATGTGAGCATCTGCAAATACTTTCGTTTCCATCATGAATGTACCGGGTAGATTATGGGTAGATAGTTTAACGGATCTTCCAATAGTCTTCATTTTAAGTTTGACTTCATGAAAATGCGGTTTTTCTGAAAAATTAGCAACAGACCTTCCTTTAGATATTGATGAGAGTGGTTCCTTGTTGATAAAGATTCGCTGTAAATCTTCCTGGATACGTTGCTGAATAAAGAAGAAATCGCCGTAGTCAATTGGTTTACCTGTCGAGTCGATAACCTTAAAAACATCAAAAACCTTGTCGCGCAATGTTTGGATATTGGCTTCTACAATATCCAGTTGATTAAGTGCTAGCACTGCAGAAATTTTGTGAAGAAACCCCAAAGTATCCTGAGTACAGACTATCAACTCAGAAGGCTGCCCTGGCCTAAACAGCATTTCTGCCAAAAAGGTTTCTTGCGACTGGGTAAACTTATAATAAATTTCCAAATGCGATTGCAGTTCTCGAGGCAGGCGAACCATCTTCAGAAACTCTAGTTTTATATGATTAGGAACACTTTCTTGTTTTTTGTGATGAAGTGTATATTGATAGAATAATTTTAATTGCTTAATCTGCGATGAGGACATATCCATTTTTGTTCCACCACGGTCCGCATGTGTAAGCAGAATGAGCATCTTTAGCCTTTCCTTATCATGGTTGACAAGGTCGAGTACCATATCGTAGGTATCGTCGGCTTCTGGATCTAGAAGCATCAGGTCATATATGGTTAAATGTTTTTCAACTAAAAAAGAAACATTACCCACCCTTTTTGGCTTATCGTTATAACCAAGGTTATTTAAAATCTGTGGAATCATTTTAGCGCCAACCAATTCTTCGTTTTGGTCGCCAACCTTAACTCCTTTACCTATATCATGTAGTAACACGGCAAGTTTAATTGCTGTTTTATCTCTTTGCGAATGATAAAGCTCAGACAGAAAAGGGTCGGCTGTATCACGAAACTCGAGTGCGTTTAAAACATCTAGAGCAGAAAGAATATGAATATCTGTTGGGAATTTGTGAACATAAATATCCTGGAGCAGTCCTTTTAAGTTGTTGAATTGAGGAATAAAGTAATCCCCTAAAATTCCAAACTCATGAAGAAGGCGAAGGGCTTTTGCAAAGTATTTGCCGCGAATATAGCGTTTGAAGCAGTTCTGAGTTTCAACTTTGGATTCTTCATCCATAAAAATGGGATATGCCTGATCTAAATGTTGTTCAATAGCACGTATCACTTCATAAGATATATAATAATTCCTTTCAGCGACCCAGATAAAAACCTTGAAAAACCATAAAGGATCCTGGCTGTACAAGGTCTCAGGGTTTTTTTCGAAATAAATTTGATTCTGTGTATTGAGAGAGAAGAACTCGGAAAGACTTTTTATTTTTTGTGTATTTACTGCCATGCTCTCCCAATAAAGGTTTCTACTGAACCGCTTAAGAGGATAAACTGCTTCAAAAAAATACTTTTGAAAAAACCTCTTAACATCAAAACCCATAGATAGGGCAATTTTTTCTCGAACTTCATAGCTCATAGTATCCCTATGGATTCCTTTTTGAAAGGAGTGAAGGAATAAACGAACTTGGGATAATAGGTGAAGCCCATTCTGCATACTCTTATAAGCTAGCGGACTCAGCATATTTTTTGAAAACAACTCATTGAGTAGCTCAAACTGGTTGATAGTATCTAGGTTTTTAAGAAAACGTATAGAGACCAATGCCCAGTAAAGCCGGCGCATTTCTTCCTTAATGTTTGGTTCCTGTTGAAAAACAGTATTCTGGACTTCATAGTATTCTTTATGACTTAAACAATATTTTTGAATTTCGTCGCGATAAAATAAGCTGACTGCTTTAATGGAGTTCTTGAATTCGTTATAGACTAGGGGGTTTCCAGCTACAAAGCGATGTTCTAAAAGCGCTAAAAATTCAGAGGCTTTGGTGGGGTCAAGGTTGCGTTCAAATGTTTCGTTTTCGGTATAGCAGGAATTGCTAGAAGAAGGGAAAATATCCTGAAAGATGAATAGGTACTCAAAGTGAAGAATAATTTCCTCTGCAGTCTTTTTTTCTTCTTTACTAAGGGATGATTGTGAAACAATTTGGATATCGACATCTGAGCGGAAATACATTTCTTCTCTCCCATAGCCGCCTCGAGCTAGTATAGCTATGGGTACTGAGTCTATCGCCCAATTCTGATCATATTTATGATTGAAGTACCAGACGGCTAAATGAAAGCTTGTTTGAACAAGAGTGTCTACCAATGCGGTTTGTTTGAGTAATAACAGATGGCAGTTATCTGATTTAGCACACTCGTCCTTAAGCAGCTCGGTTTCTTTCTGGACTAGATCAATGGCACGGTCTTTAAAGTCTAAGTAAAAGTTTTGCTGATCAACTACCGTATTGATAGGAACATGTTCTATCTGATTAAGAATAACTATTTTTTGTTGCAGTTGATCTCGGTATATTTCTGCGAGCTTGCGGTTGGATTGGTATAAGTCACTCATTAGGGAGCGCTACATAAAAAGTTATTGAATCTGATTAATAGAGCTTAAACAGATAGTTTGATCAATGAAACCTCATTAAGGATAACTCTATAATCATTGAAGTTCAAGGGTTTACCGCTAGGCAAGCGTGAAACTAGACTTGAAATTTATTATCCAGGCTAGTCAGGTTCATACTTCTGGTGGTCGTATTAGGGTTATTGGTGAACTGTCATGGGCTGACCGGCGAATTAGGGTTTGTTATTCATTAATTTGGAAAAGGCTAGAGTTTTTCTAGCTTTATTAAATGCTGCAATTCTTTATCATTTATTGCTCTATCTAGTCGATCTCCTGTAAAAGTTTGTTCAGAATTGAGGACTCGAGAATTTTAGGGTTTCCTCTAGCAAGCATCCGCGCTTGACGAAAATGTTTTTTGGCTTTTTTCTTTCGGTTTTTCTTTAAATAGGCTAAGCCAAGATTGAAGTGGATTTCTCCTGAGGTGGGATCGGCAAAGTTTGCCTGATTAAATTGTAGTAAGGCATCCAAATATTTTCCAGTCTGGTAATGTTGAATTCCAAGGTCGTTACGCGATTTTGCCGAAGGTTCTGCTCCTGGTAATAAAGTCAGGGGTGGTTCATTAAAATTGACAGAGCAACCGGAAAACCAACAGGCGATAACTAATATTAGAATCCAACTTTTCATAGGGCAAAGTGCCGTAAACTGAATTAGTAATCAGAAGACGAAAAGATTACCACCACTAGTTGAATTATTAAATTATTTTTTCCAGAGAGCCTCATAAAAGCCGCAAATAAAATAAACAGATTTTATGCTTATAAAGAGTGTCGAATTCCATTAATATAATTACGAACATTTCAATTGAAATTAAGGAAGGAACCCATGCAGAACCAAATACGTGCCTTAACTTTAGTTTTCATGATGTTTGCTGGAGGCGTAAATCTTGCCTCGGCAAAAGAAAACCTTGGCTCGCTGGTGGATGGTGAAAAGGCGTTTTTGCTGGGGGAGTTCGGGGAAGCCGAAAAAATTTTTGATTCTGCTCTTGAGATAGATCCCGATAATTATATTTTACTGAAAGCCCAAGCTAATACCAAAATAAAGTTGAAAAAATTTATTGAAGCAGAAAAATTACTGAATAAAATTCTCTCTATGCCTTTAGCTACTGGTCGAGATATTCTTGTTCATACTGAAGATGGTTTACTTGAAGCAGAGTTGGTAGACGAAACTGTTATGGCTTTGGATAAAGCCATAAAAACTGATGATGCGTTTAGCAAGTTTTTAAAAAAAGATCATGAAGGGCCAGTCCCCCATTATAGGGTATTTTTGAAAAAAATCGGAAAAATGAAGATCTTTCCAAAAAGTCGGACTCGTATTGAGTACTCCGGGATACCTGCTGCCACCCGTGAAAAAGTTGAAACTTTGAGAGTTGATGTGATGAAAAAAATTATTTCAGCTGAACAAACGGAACCAGAGTGGGAACCGGTTGTTATCCCCGCGGGATGTTTTGAGATGGGTAGTGAGTTAGGAGATCCAGATGAGCGACCTGTTCATAAGGTCTGCGTATCTTCTTTTAAGATGGCAAAATATGAAGTGAGGCAAAATTTTTTTCAAACCATTATGGGTTATAACCCTTCTCAATATGTAGGGGGAGATATGCCGGTGGATACTGTGTCTTGGGAGGGAGCGCGAAACTATTGTAAAAAAATGGGCTTGCGATTGCCGACAGAAGCGGAGTGGGAGTATGCGATACGTGGAGGAACTCAAGGGGAATATTATTGGGGTGATAATATAACCGGTAAGGAAGCAAATTTCTGTGACAGTAACTGCGACCTCAACAACCGAGAATCCAATTTGACAGATGGTTTTAAAAACTCTGCTCCGGTAGGATCATTTCCTCCAAATGCTTTTGGTCTTTATGATATGGCGGGAAATGTTAGTGAGTGGGTGCTGGACTGGATGGCGATCAATGAGAACTATTATTTGATGGGGCCTACAAAAAATCCTCAAGGGCCAAGACCGGAGCTAGACACTTGTAGTGGAGTTGATTGTGTTGGGGCATTTTCCATCACTCAAAAAGTTTACCGCGGCGGGGCCTGGAATCAGGGTATTTCTAGTATGAGATCTGCCAACCGCAAGGACGCGCATTTTCAGCTTAAGGCAGATGGGACAGGCTTCAGATGTGCTGGTGATTTAAAACCTTAAATTATTTTGCGTAAAGAAAACTGCATAATATTAAACATTTTCCAATCTTAGCACCCGTATGGTTAGTGTAGCGTTTTCTGGCTTAATAATTTCACATATACAGGTAAAGTAATGCCCACAGGTCTTATAGATTACTTCCTGTTTTTCTAGCAAATTTCTACTAGTTAACTTCAAATATTTCTATTAAAAGAGGCTTTAGATAAATGCTGTAAGTAGGTTCTTCTGTTCTTAAATCAATTTCTTTTTCAAAAGTCATTACTTTTGATGCATTCCGTTAAGAACTGATCTGTTTTTAAGTCCACTTTATGATTTCTCGTAGGAGTACAAGCTATGGATAGTTCAGCGATCAGAGTCGGCCAATTGTTATTTTCATAGCTGAAAAGAGCATAGAAGCTAAGGATAATCAAGAGGACTTTTGATTAAATCAGTTTTGACCGGAAGATTAAAAGTTTCTCTTCTGTCATTTCCATCATCGTAGGAAGAATTCCCCCAACTCCGAGACCAGAATCCTTTCGCCCTCCAAATGGCATCCAGTCCACTCGGAATGCAGTATGGTCGTTGATCATAACAGCGGCGGCGTTGATTCTTTTTGAGGTATCTAGGGCAGTATCTATACTTTTAGTAAATACGGCGGCTTGAAAAGAGAAAGGGGTGAGGTTCGCACGTTCTATTGCTCTCAAACGATCTTTAAATGAGTAAATATTTATAACAGGTCCAAAGATTTCATGGGTAGAGACCTTCGCCTCATCGGCAGGATTTAGAAGGATGGTCGGAGCGTAACATGTGTTGCCGATTTTTTTTCCTCCTGTTAGAATTTTAGCGCCGGCTATTTTTGCTTCGTTCACCCATTGGTGGACACGATCTACTTCACTTTCTTGAATCAACGGGCCGACTTCGGTTTTTTCATCAGTTGGATCTCCAACTACAAGTTTTTCAGCTAGTTTAACTAGTTGTTTTTGAAATTCA
This sequence comes from Nitrospina sp., assembly GCA_002705185.1. Taxonomy (GTDB): domain Bacteria; phylum Nitrospinota; class Nitrospinia; order Nitrospinales; family VA-1; genus LS-NOB. Next base: position 13,710 of record PAJA01000085.1, read on the forward strand.
TCAAGACGACTTTCATGCACAAATACTTTTTGTACGGATACGCAAACCTGTCCGGCGTGGTAAAAACCACCTTTAGCAAGTAAGGGTAGGGCCTCTTCCAGATCAGCATCATGATCAATGATGACTGGGGCTGCACCACCATGCTCAAGAGCGCAGCGGGTCCCCGGGGCTAGCTTGGATCGTAGCATCCACCCTATTTCGCCTGAACCTATGAATGAGAAAAATGCTACACGGGAATCGGTTGCTAACTTTTCTGCAAGCGAACTTTCACAAACTACCATCTGGCACCATTCTTTGGGTAGTCCTGCCTCATATAAACAATTGACCAAGTTAAGACAGGAGAGGGGAGTGGTGCGTGCCGGTTTTATGATGACCGGACAACCTACTGCTACTGCTGGAATCACCTGATGCACAATTAAATTAAAAGGGTGGTTGAAAGCGCTTATGGCGGCAACCAAGCCAATCGGTTCTCGCGTAGTGAGGGCCATTCTGTTCATCGATGAAGACGTCAGGTTCATGGGAATTTCATGGCCGGTCAACTTGCTGATTGATTGTGCGGCTTCACGGATGCCTTGGACGGCTCTAAAAAGTTCAATACGCGAATCTATCAAAGGCTTTCCGCCTTCTTCTGCTGATTGATGAGCATATTCCTCAGCTTTCGCTTTAACCAGTTCTGCGGTTTTTTCCAGTATTTCTATTCGCCGCGGAGCAGGAATAATCTTGTCATGGTCCAGTGTCAATTTGTGAGCGGTTTCTAGAACATTTTCTACCCGTTCCGCATCATCGAGATCAATTTCATCAATAAGATGACCGTCATAAGGTGAGTTTATTTTTAAGCGTTTAGTCATGAAACTTTCCTTAGTTAAATTTACTAGCTTGATGCTGGATTCAATTTGTGAAAATGATTACTTCCAAAAAAACATATGTAAAATAAAATTTAATAACGTATTAAAAAAGATAAATATTATTATTTTTTAAATAAATTAGTGGTGATATATGGTAATTTTTTTAAAGTGAATGATTTTTTATTATAAGTAGTTCTCTGATTTTTCAAATATCAGAATACAATTTGAGAAAATTCCTTTGTTCAAAAAAATGACGCATTTTTTTCCAGGAAAAGGCTGTAAAATAAATTTTTTGTTACTCACTACCATCAAACCCCTATTTTTTTATTATAATTTCAAATAGACTTTATTTTGCAAAGGTAAAAAAGGTTCTAAAAATATATAAAAAATACTCCAAAAGAAGATCTGGATATGAGTAAGACTAATCTCATAAAATTATTAAATTCAAAAATTTAGAGTTTTAGAGAACTCCAGACTCAAAATTTAAGACCAACATATAGTAAAGTTATTATATTTAACATTAAATTATTAGGTACTCTCACAATTTTGTCGATGAGAAAGCGATAATGTTACTATAATTATCCAAAAAACGAATACTCAGAGCCATGCTTATAACTTGAAGCTGGGTGTATCTAGAGATTATTTATCCCGTGATACCTTTAAATTATTGTTTTTAATGGGATATTATTGCTTTGAATTTTAGTTCGCCCCTTGTCATTTATGAAGAGATGGTTGTTCTATGTTATTTGATAGATCAAGCACATTTATTTTATAGGATATAAGCTTAGGAGATAATGTGAATAAAGCTTTCACTCCAATCGGGTTGACCATTGTATTAGCAAGTGTAATAGGCGGATATGTTTTAGAACATGGGAACCTACACGTGCTTTGGCAACCAGTTGAATTATTGATTATAGGTGGGGCGGGCTTGGGCGCTTTCATAGCAAGTTGCACACCCCATTTATTTAAAGCAACAATGAAATGTGTGGTTAAGGGAATACTTTATGAGCCTCTACACAAGTCTGACTATGTCGATGTTTTAAACTTATTAAATGAAATTTTTGCGAAAATTAGAAAAGACGGTCCCATAAAGTTAGAAGGTGACATGGATGACCCGGAAAATAGTTCCATTTTTAAAAATTATCCGGATTTTATGAAGAAAAAAGAAGCCCTTACATTTTTAACTGATTCTTTCAGAACAATCATATCCACTAAAATTCAATATTACGATTTAAACACTTTGCTGGAAGCCGAAGTAGAAGCTTATTATGAAGAATTAGAGCATGAAGCTTCATTAACAAATGAAATAGCTGAATCGTTTCCTGGTCTGGGAATTGTGGCCGCAGTATTGGGTGTAATCATAACTATGGGAAAGATATCAGAACCACCGGAGGTACTCGGACATTCGATTGGTGCTGCTTTGGTTGGTACCTTTTTAGGGATTTTAATGTGTTATGGGATAGTGGGACCAATAGCTCGAAAAATGAAATTATATGCCGAAAGCGAAAAAGAATACCTAATGGTAATAAAAACAATAATTATTTATTTTGTAAGTGGAATAAATCCTAAGATTGCTCTTGAATTTGGAAGAAGGGCAGTGCCCAAGAATGATAGACCAAGTTTTATGGATCTGGAAGAAGCTTTCAAGGAACAAAAGAAACTGCGGAATCTTTAATAGAGAAAAGAAATATATCGTCTCCAGATGGGACTATGGTAGCAGGAATACTTTATGGTGATGATTCAAATTTATAGATTAGAGTTAGAGACTAATACGCAACTTTTTTCTGTATAAAAATGCCGGAATAGCCAACTTTATCTAAAATATATTAGAGAAAAATAAAGCAATTATTGTGATTATCATTAGAACTAAATTTCCTGAAATAAATATGACGCAATTTTTAGAACAGATAGAAAATCAATACCCCAATACAGCGCGAATAATATCAATAAGCTACCCCGCCCCCGGAAACGACTAATGGAGCAATTAATTCAGGATGTCTTAAGGATTTTAAATCAACCGGGTACACCTGAAGACCTAAAAGATTCAATTCAAGATGTAATCCAAAACCACAAAGAAAATACAGTAAACCCTGAGAGCTCACAAAAATCACAAGATCAAAATGTTGCACTTTTAAAAGAAAGGTTAGCAGAACAAAAACTTTTATCTAGAAAATCTGAAACAAAAGCAAATAACTTGATAAACATTAATAAGCAGAGAAACGAAACGTTATTTGAAAACTATAAAAAAGAGATGGAGAATGAAAAGCATAGCTTGCTTAGAAAGGTTGAAACGTTTGAACAAAAAAACAAAAAACTATCAGAAAACTTAACAAATTTACCGGCATTACAAGAAGAGTTAGGAAAAGTTCAAGAACTGCTTACTTCTGAAAAAGCGGTGCAGGAAAAACTTTTAGATGAGAAGGCCCGAGCAGAGAGAGAGCTCGATAAAGCAAAAACTAAACTGGAAGCCCAATCATCTGAAAAAGATGAATCCAAGAAGATAAAAGAATCAATCAAACAAATTAAAAATTATAAGACTGAAAATCTAAACCTCAAGAAACAATTAGAGGAATTGAGTAAGAAAGATACTGGTCGTGGAGATTTGGAAGCAGAAATAGCCGATTTTCAAAATAAAATAACAGACCTTCAGGAAAAGCTAACTGCAGTAGAGGTAGAGAAAGATGAATTAAATAAGCATAAAGAAGAACTTCTGGCTCTTCAGGAAGAGAAGGCTGGGGAAACTAAAGAAGCTAAAGAAGCTAAAGAAGCTGGAGAAGCTGGAGAAGCTAAAAAATTTGATGATGAACTAAATTCACTCGACGAACAAAGTAAAAGCTTTAAAATAATTAATCAGTTAAATGAAGAATCTTTTGCGGTATTTAAAACAGCTCTAAGCTCAACACAAAGTTTTGATGAGAGAATTAGCAAACTAGATATTTTTATAAAAAAAACCAAGGAGCACATACAAGCTATAACTGAAGAAAATAATGACGCTGAATCTACAGAAAAAATTTCAACCGATGTTCTGGATTATTTTTCTACTCAGATTGAAAAAAAAGAAGCCATAAAGGGCATCTTGATTAAAGAGAAAGAGCTTAACCGTCTGAATAATGAAGAAGAAGGGGGTTCAACAGTAATCATTCAAAGGAAAGTTAACAAAAAACACGCTGCTCATGGTGGCTCATGGAAAGTTGCCTATGCAGATTTTGTGACAGCTATGATGGCTTTCTTTCTTATGCTATGGTTGCTATCGATGTTATCCCAGGAATCTCGAGATAACTTAAAAGAATACTTTAAAAGCTATAAAGCATTTAAACATACCGGAAAGACAGATAAGAAAAGTTCAGACTCAATAAAACAGGCAGACAGTGATTCGTTAAATGATGTTCGTATGGTAGAAGAGATAAAAAAAAGGTTCCAGGGGGCAGACGAACATTTAAAAGTAGAAAATGTCCCGGGTGGCATTCGAATTCAAGTTATGGATTTAATGGATAAGCCTATGTTTGAAGCTGGCAGTGCCAGGTTTACGCAAACAGCATTAAGTATAATGGAATTTGTTGCAATGAGAATTAAAGACCTTCCCGGTAACATTATTCTTGAAGGCCATACGGACGGAACACAATATCAAGGTTCTACAAAATCTAATTGGGAGTTATCGATGGAGAGAGCTTCTGCCGCTAGAATTAAGCTAGTAAGTCATGGGATGATAGCTGCAAGAATTAGGCGGATTATAGCTTATGGAGGGACTGAGCCTTTAACTCCAGGTGACTATTTTAATCCTAGTAATAGAAGGATATCCATCATTTTAATAACCGATGAAATTGCCGATGTGTACAAGGAAAAAACTTCCCCTGTGAATAGTGAGGAAAGCCCTCAACATTAGCTTTTGCAGAACTAATGAAACAATAGAAATATCAAAATTTAATTACCACCTGCTATTTAATAATTGAATAGAAACTTTTCAGCTAGTATGGGCTTGTTTGGATTTTATGCTGATGTAAGTGAAAGAAGGCTTGTTAGAATATTGGTAAGAATGCGATGAGTCGTGAGCTAAGATTTGAAAGATATCACTTGTCTTATTAATAGTACTAAATAAAATTAATTGGCAACTTATCCAATATTTATATTCTTCTTAAAACAAATAGCGCATAGAAATTTTTTGTTTATATTATTGCGATAACCATGTCCAACTAGTTTATTGCATATATAGCACTCAAAAATATTTTTGATATTTTGAGAAATTGGATGATCGACTTTATCGCAATATTGAATAAAATCCCAGATAGAATTCATATGTCACCTATATTAAATATCCCTAGCAGGATTTGAACCTGCGTCTTCGCATAGAATGTGCGGTGTCCTGGGCCTGGCTAGACGATAGGGATTAATAGTACGATAGACTAATAGTAATCAGACTCAAAAATCATCTCGTTTTTTTTCTGCCTCTTTAATATCATCTTCTCCTTTTTGCTCCCAAAAACTCCAGAAAACATCTTGAATTAAAAAAATAAATACTAGAAAAAATAGAGATAAAATTATATATAACCAATCATAATTCATGGACTCTTAATACATCTCCAATTTGAATATTATATAGTCAAGAAGAGAGCCTAAATAAATAGCTCAGATATCCAAGGCATTTTGAATCCCTCTTGCTAAAGTGCTTCAAAAGTATTTAAGATCTTCTTTCAATGCCTAAAAAGTTAGCTAATATGTCAAAAACGAATAATGATTAAAAAAGTAGCTGCTTCAAAATTAGACTCGTGACATATATGAATATAGAATTCATTGTTTGAGTAAACTTCTAACCCCTTAAATAATTCATCTCCAAGTTCATCCGAAAATATCACCAAATTCATACGTGGATATAAAATAGATATGTGAGAAAAAAAATTAAGATCCTATTTGATAAGCTCTTCTAGTTAACAAAT
>PAJA01000086.1 GCA_002705185.1 Nitrospina sp.
GGCTTACCAATGATTTCTGAAATTGTAAGAAGTAAGGCTAATATTGATAATGGGGCAAGAACTCGTTTTGCAAATTTTTATCACGGGTTGTTTTTACTACTTTGCGTTGCATTGATTCCAGGTGTCATTAATCAAATTCCTTTAGCTGCCTTGGCAGCGTTATTGATAATCACAGGATATCGTCTGGCCTCTCCCAATGAGTTTATTTCTGTATATCGCGAGGGTAAAGATCAATTTATAGTTTTTATATCTACCATATTTGGCGTTCTTGCTACGGATCTTTTAAAGGGGTTAGCAATAGGAATTGGAGTCAGGATAGTCATCCATTTCATACGCGGAGGCTCAATTTTCAGATTAAATGCCAAGATAATTCCTGAAAGGGATCATTCCGTCACGATTTTTTTGCGAGGTTCAATTATTAATAGTTCCTGGATTCCTCTACAAAAACATCTTAATCGTTTTCTTAAAGAAGGTAAAAGGGTAACTCTCGATATCACAGAAACAAAACTTATGGATCGCCGAGTGAGGGCTAAAGTTGACGAGTGTGCTAAGAAATTCAAGGAAAATGGTCTCGAGTTGTCAGTGCGAGCAAGAATAACATCCACCGACGAATGAATCGAATAATATCTCAGGGACTATTTATTCAACAACTCAAGCTTTATTTTGTGGTTTTTCTTCCTGCAGCCTGTCTAAAAGTTGGTTAAAACTTTGGCTTAGGGTGCCTAATTCATTTTGAGAAAGAACAGGCAGACGTTTTTTCTTTTCATTTCCGTGAGCAATTTCATCTGTCAATTTACAAATATCCAGAATCGGATCACTGATTGAACGAGTAATATTTGCTCCCAACACACCACTGATCAACGCAGCTGTGAAAAACAATGCCACCAACAGAACTATCAAAAAGTGAGTTCTTTTGGAAATCTCCGCAACATCATTTTCTAACAACCCCTCCTGAACTAAAGTCATATCGTTTAAAAGCTTCTTGATTCGAAAAGCCACGGGGGCAGCATCAGTTTTCACCAAATGATTGGCAAGGTTCCACTCTTCTCCTGATCGAATGCGTATAATTTCTTTCAGCAAAGGGGTAAACTTATTAATTTCATCTTGCAAAGATTCTAAGCTCTTAATCTGCTCTTTGTTTAACTTATTTTTATTTTTTTTTAATAAAAGTATATGTTCAGCATTCTTTTTCCGGTTTTCTAAGGATTCCTTTTTAAACTCCTGTTTGCCCGATAACAAAAACTCATCTGCTCTTTCTAAAGCAAGGCTAGTTGTAGTTTCTATATTGGCAAGAATTTCTACCAGTTTTTTATTTTTTTGAGTCTTATTATTTTTCATTTCGTATCTAATCATTTTAGATACAGTCGCAACTATCGATTTCTCTAAAGGTTCCGCCTGTTCAAAAAGAATCTTCTGTGCAGGAGAATTTTCAGGAGTTCGTGCTATATCTTCAATTTTCTGCTGAACTTTTTTAAAGTTGTTAATTTCTTCTTCGATGGAGTGTAATCGGGATTTATTTTCTGCATCTGTCCAATTAGGGGCAAGTTTATGCATTTGCTGTAAGGATGGGTTAATTTGTTCTTTCCAAGCAATGGATCGTTCCATTTGGAATTTAGGGTCTCCAAGGATAATCCACCCACGTAGAGAAGCCAAAGAATGATTAATACCATTTAACATCATAAGGCTGGCATGAGCTGTGGGGGTTCGAAGCTCGACCACTCTCTTAGTAATTATTTCCATAGTTCTTACTTGTTTAATGGTAAGCAATACTACTCCCATCAAAATTAGGGTTATGAGCCCAAAACCTAAACCCACTTTTTTTCCTATTGTCATATCTCTAAATTTAAACATTCCCGCTCCCTGAATTAACTATCCTGAAAACTATTAAAAATAATACTTCGAAAATACCCCCACCTTAATAAAGTAATAATCGTGGTATGTCTTGATTGTAATTTATATAATATAGCAAAACGTAAACTCTATACTAAGATATAGTTTTATTTATACGAGTTTTCCACAATAAGTTGATAAATCACTCAATACTCTTTTTACCTGCGTCTAATAATTGATTCTTTAACTATTTAAAGAATTATTAAAAACTTTAAAATAGTGTACTGTTCGAAAAATTAACTCTTGTATTTTTGAAGTCTACTTCGGAATACTCTAGTTTCATCATTAGTAGGGATAAGGCAGCATCAACATATGAGATCTCTCCATATACTTTGGTTATTTTTGGTCTTAATATAATATTAAGGCTTTTTTAACTAAATATGGATGAATTTTTGTAAAGCCAACAAGGGAAGTTTATTTTAATATGCAAGCGTCCAAGAAAATGAACCTATGGCAGGACTCTCAATATAGACCTTATCACCAGATTCAAGTGGCCCTACCCCTGAAGGAGTACCAGTATAAATTATATCTCCAGGACGCAATACCCACCATCCACTTAAGATACTAATCAAGCTACTTATTGGGAATAACATATCACAAGTATTACCTTGTTGACGTATATCCTCATTGACAGAACAGGTGAATGATAAATTTTGCAAATTTATAATATCCGGGTTATAAGACTTAAAAATTCCCAGCGGCGCACTCTGCTCAAACGATTTAGAAATTTCCCATGGCAAACCGGCTTTTTTCAACCGGCCCTGAACATCACGCAAAGTCAAATCTAAACCTATAGTAACCCCTGCAATATGTGACAAGGCATCAAGATCAGGAATATTTTTTCCCTCTTTGCCGATCAGCAGTACCACCTCTACTTCATGGTGCAAAAGCTTACCATGGCTAGGCATATAAAGAGTTTGGAAGGGGACTTCAATACTCGAAACCGGCTTCATAAACACTACTGGCTCCTTAGGAGTTTGTCCACCGAGTTCTTTTATATGCTCATCATAATTTTTTCCAATACAAAAAATTCGATTAGGGGTAAACGAGTTACCTTCAATAGAAATCTGCAATTCACTCATTGTTCAAAAATACGCTTGAAAAATTTCCGCATTGCCGTCCAAGCCCTTTCATCTGCTTGTTTGTTGTATTCCAAGGCAGGAATATCAAATTTTTTTCTAAATTTATCAGCCTGCCTGTTAGTGTAACTATGTTTAACGCCCGCTAGGCTTATGTATGTAAAGTCGGCATTACTTTCCATCATTTGACTGGAAAAAGTTCCTACTGTTTCTGGTTTAAGAAATCCATCTTTAGAGCCATTAATAACCAATACAGATGCTTTCATATCTTTGACCTTTGGTTGCAAAGGTAACGCACTATGAAAGGCAACTACTCCAACCAAATCAGCACCAGCTCTTGCCATGCGAAGAGATACTTCACCTCCAAAACAAAATCCTATAGCTCCTATGTATTCCGCATCAACCGTTTTATGAGACTGTAAAACCTCCTTGGCTTTTACAAACCTTGCCTTTGAAGTATTCCAGTTATTAAAAGCTTTACTCATGTATTCTCCTGCCTTCCTTGGGTGATTAGCTAACTTCCCATCACCATACATATCTACTGCTAATGCTGTGTAGCCAATTTCAGCTAACATCTTTGCACGTTCCCGTGCATGTTTGTTGTGCCCCCACCACTCGTGAACTACTAGAATACCAGGACGTTTGCCTTTTATGGAAGAATCGTATGCAAGGAATCCTTTTAAAGTGGTACCATTCTGCTTATAATCAAATTCTTTAGTTTTAATCTCAGCTTGGGCAATACTTTTGGTACATAAAATTACTAGAAAAACCAGTTGAAGAAAGTATTTCATAGAGATTTAACTCTCCTATTTAAAAGTTATTCACATTCTTTCCATAATTCTAAATGTGTTTGTGTTTAGGAGAAACAAAAAACCAAAACTTCCACAATAAAAAACCTTAAAAACGATAACAAATAATTATTTCCCCAATTGGTCTTTATTTTGCAAAAATATCGATAGTCCGTAGAATTACAAAATCTTTTTAAATATTATTCTTTTTTAAAAATTATAGCTATGCGAAATCATAAAAATCATAACTCATCTCGTCGGGAATTTTTAAAATACGGAGGATTGTCAGCGGCAGCTATTTCAACGGATTTAACATTTCCTATTTTTGAATACTTGCAGTCCAAATCGATAACTTACGCAGATCCACTGCATGAAAAAATAATTTCAGAAAAAAATGGGTTGAGTATTTTGAATAATCGACCTTTTAATGCTGAGACCCCTCCCCACTTATTGGATGACAATATAACCCCCAATGACCGTCATTTTGTTAGAAACAACGGGCTAGCCCCTCAAATAGATCCAACAGGTTGGACGCTGACAGTTGATGGCGAGGTACACACTCCTCTAGTATTGACTTTGAAGCAACTAAAACAATTCAAACAATATACCTATGCCTTGCAGATCGAGTGCGGAGGTAACGGAAGAGCTGGTTTCAATCCACCAGCAAAAGGTAATCAATGGACATATGGTGCTATAGGTTGCGCGACATACACAGGAGTAAAAATGAGAGATGTGCTCCATTTAGCAGGGCTAAAGAGTTCTGCAGTATATACTGGATATTATGGGGAAGACCCTCACTTAAGCGGTGACCCCAATAAAGTTTCCATATCGCGTGGCACTCCTATTAGTAAAGCCTTGGATGAATATACTTTGATTGCCTGGGAAATGAACGGTCAACCGCTAACCGCATTGCATGGATTTCCCCTTCGAGTAGTCACTCCTGGTTGGCCCGGATCAACATCTATAAAATGGCTTAAACGCATTTTTGTCCGTAACAAAGAACATGATGGCGCTAAGATGACAGGCTATTCCTATCGAGTACCAAGATATTCGGTTGCACCAGGTAGTCATATTCCAAAAAAAGATATGAGGATCATTGAGTCTATGCCTGTAAAATCATTGATCACATTTCCAAAGTCCCCCCTGAACTTGAGAAACAAAAAATCTCTTTTGGTACGAGGACATGCATGGGCGGGGGATCGAAGTGTAAAAGATGTCCACCTTTCAATAAACTTTGGTGCAAGTTGGCTGAAAACTTCTTTAAGCGCCCCTATCAATCCCTATGCCTGGCAAAATTGGAACACCGTAATTAATTTCCCTCAAAAAGGCTATTATGAAATTTGGGCAAGAGCAACAGACAGTGCTGGAAAAATGCAACCCATGGTAGTTCCAGGGTGGAACCCAAAAGGATACTTGAACAATGCTATGCACCGTATTGCCGTTAACGTAATATAAGGAAACACAGAGTTGTTTTGTAATAATAGAATCATTTATTTCATTCAGAAGTGCGTATGCCTCATAATTGGGCTGATTATAATTACTACTTTCTACCTTCCTAATGGAGCAAAAGCCGAAGAGTTACAATATCAGAGCCTCCCACCTGGAAAAGGTCGAGCACAAGTTCTTAAAAATTGTACCGTCTGCCATTCCTCAGCTATAATTTTACAAACTCACATGTCTCGTAAGAAATGGGACCAGACTTTGAGCTGGATGCAAGAAAAACAAGGATTATGGGACTTGCAGCCTGACCTCAGAAAAATAATTTTAGATTACTTATCTACATACCAAGGGGCAAAAAAATCACCTTCTCAGCCAAACAACCCAATGGGACACCAATACTCTTACCTGCCTAACCCTTTATAAGTAATTGTTTCTATGAATTAATATTTACTGAAACAATCAATTTAAGAAAATTTTTAATTTTTTGGCATATATATTGCTTTAAATTAATAAGAATTCATTACGTCAAAATTCAAACAAGAAGGAGGAGTTATGAAAAATCTGTCCGTAGATGAGCTATTAACTCGAATGTTTAGAGATACTGCTAATCGAATTGGCTGGAACGTTTACAACAAGGACAAACGTTTTATCTCTTTATCAAAGCAAGCCAAACCTAGAGCAACAGGTAATTTAAAAAAGCTACATTAAACTGGGGTAATAACAATGAACGAGACTGCGACTTTAGAACAAGCCGAACAGGAACTCCTTTTAACTGAGAAACGGAAAAGCTGGAAAAACAACATTACCGATGCCATTGATCTCCTTGATGAACAAGAAAGGTTAGTTATGGCCTTGCACTACCATGAAGAGCTTACCCTGCTAGAAATCTCCCAGGTACTCGATATTCCTTTATCCAAGGTTAAAATAATTCGAGACAAAACCCTTAAAGTATTTTTACAATGTCAGGTTTTGAATGTCGACAGAAGATCTAGCGATTAATGACAAAAAAATAACGGAGAAGATAAAAAGTTCTTAAGATTATAAGACTTTACAGGTATTAACAGCAAATGTAATACATCTCTACCCTTTCACTCAAATCTATCGAAAAGCCAAATAAACTCGAGGTGTTAATATTTATATTTTCAAGCATTCATCCGACTTGGCTAAAAATTTATTGATATCGGATTTCCCCCTCTCCTTTTAAATTAAACTCAACTTTACTTCTGGATAAAGTTATTAAAAAAAAGTCCTAAGTAACGTTGGAGCCTAGTGGTCACTCCACACTTGAATTACTGACCTTGTTCGGCTAATCTCAATTCTCCGTAAAACATAGGGAATAAAAAATTATGATCAAGACGACTCTAGTCGGGCATGCCTGCCTGCTGATACAATCAAAAGAGACAAATATTCTGACCGACCCTGTCTGGTTTGACTATCTTTGGGAAGAGATCAATACATTGTGCCCTAGTATTGTCCTTGAAAAAGATAAAGTGCCACCACTTGATGTCCTCAATATTTCTCACCGTCATCAAGACCATTTTGATGTACGTACACTAGCCTATCTTGTAAAAAATGAACGGATTCTCACACCCGACACACTTGTACTTGCGCCGCAAGATCAGCTGCTTCTCGATATTCTTAATGAGCTGGAATTTAAAAATATAAAAGTAGTCACAGACTTTGAACCTATTAAAGTAAAGGATGTGACCATAACAGCGACTCCTTCCCGGAATCAATTAAGCACTTCCGAAGATCCTTTCCCAGAACATGGACTGCTAGTGAATGATGGTGAGGTAACGATTTGGAATCAGGTAGATTCTCTGGTAAACCCGGAAATCATCCAACATATTATCGAATTACACGGTCAGATAGATTTTTTTCACTCTCGTTTTGTCCCACTAATAGAAGGAAATTTTTCCTACAATAAACCGATCACATTACCCATTGACGAGTACTGTACTTTTCTAAATGTTGTTAAAGCACTTGCCCCTAGATTTGTCGTGCCCGGTTCTGCAGCTTTTAGATATCGAGATGAATTGACTTTCCTAAACCAATACTCATTTCCGACGACCCAAGACCAGTTCCTGCGAGATCTAGAAGCCTTCTGTCCCGAAGTTTCACGCGCTCCTTTTTTCTCTGGAGACATAGCACATATTTCGCAAGATAAAATCTATATAGAAAAGCAGGCTTCAGATTTTGTACGTATTAAAGAAGACAATAGTCGACTTATCACCTTCAAACCCAACGCCGAAGTTCCACCTATAAAAACTCAAACTACTGACCCTAAGGAATATCAAAGAGAAATAAAAGTGGTCGATGACTTCATTGAAAAATGCTTTCTTGAACAGATTTTAAAAAGCGAATTGCTAAAAGGTTGGCAACATTGGCAAATCGTATACCAGTTGGAAATATTCGGCCAGAACGGGCCTCAGGCATGGACTATAGATTTTGGTCATCCCAAACAGACACAACTGCATAAAGGTGAGGTTGGAAAGATAAACCTTTATGAAGGTATTTCATCATCTGAACTATGTGCTCTGATAGAAGGAAATACTGCATGGGACTATGTAAGCCTGTGTGGAAATTACAGGACATTTAACAATATCTACCGCATCACCAATGGAAGGTTTGAACTTCCACCGGCAGACAAGTCTAACTACGCTTTAGAGCCGTTGATGGATATTTTCCCCTGGGACAGTAACATGGATCGTCGTAAATTCATGCGTGACGTCAAACGCTGGAAGTCAAGCTGACAGACTTTTTTGAAAGAGACTAATGTCTTTCACTGAATTATATTATGAGCAGGATTATAAGGAGTTTTAAGATGCAGCAGATGCTGTTATTTATGCGGCCCATACTTTCTGAAACTGTTCGAGGAAAACAGGCTCCATTTTGGTAGTACCAAATATGCTGGCCTTCTGGTGTGAGTAAAACCCGTGAAAGTCGCGACTACCTGTAACGATCAAGTTAAAACTATTTGCCAAACCGACAAAGTAATCCACCGACCCAATTCTTTCATGATATGGGTAATGACACTCGAGGCCTAAAAGCCCCATCTCTTTCAGCTCTTCTAATAAAACAGGTGCATTTTCGGGTTGTCTCCCCTTTTCAGGGCAGACCAGAGAGTAGGATCGCTCTCCAGGGTGAGCCAATACTGGGACACCCCCGCTTTCTCTCACCATAGCAATTGCGATTGGCGCATCAAGGTTTTCTCGCTCGACATTATATTTCACTAGATACCTTTCAAAAGCCTGACCAGTACTCGACACAATGCCAAGTTTCACCATCTCGCGAGCAAGATGTGGCCTGGCTAGAACCCCTTCGGCAGCTCTTTTCACATTCTCAAATATAATTTTTCCCTGAAACCTATCGGGGATAACCTCGTTTACCCTCTCGATTAACTGACGCATTCGAGTTTCTCGAGTTTGGGTCATTTTTTTAACCCGATCCCTCAACTTAGGATTGATGGACTCATAATCTTTGAAGTAGGCCAACATATGAATATTGAAATTATGAAACTTTACAGTGATTTCAATGCCGGGAAAAGCAGTAATATCGGTTGCCTCTGCTGATTGAAGGAACTCCGGGATTCCATCGAAAGTATCGTGATCTGTTAGGGATAAAACAGAAACCTGATTTCTTACTGCAAGATCTACCAGCTCGGAAGGAGAAAATTCCCCATCAGAAAAAACAGAGTGCATATGAATTTCGGATTTACGTAGTGGCATATATCAACCATTCTAGTTTCCTTAGAATGTATACTAACTGTTTTTTAGGAAATTTTATAACGAAATACTAATTTTAGTAAAATCAAATACGATCTATTCTTATAAAACGCTAATTTTCAACCTTCTTTTCCAGTGAGCGTTGATTTGGTGGAATATTTTCGATACCTTAAAGGACATGAAACAAGCGATATTAATTTTTCAGATATTTATTTCGGGATGCCTTTCATTAGATCATAGCGCTTCTCCGTCTTTGGATCCTCGGGAGATTATGATTGTCTATACCGGCAATCTGCTATCAGAACTAAAACCATGCGGATGTGCTAAGGAGGAAGATCAGGGTGGCATTGAGCGGCGAATGCAATACATCAAAGATACGCGCCGTATACACCCCCACCTTTTACTTTTAGATACTGGCGACCAGTTTAAGGAACCCACACGACAAGGAAAATTGAAAGCTGAAACGCTACTTATCGCAACAGAAAAAATGGAATATGATGCCATCGCGCTGGGTGATCGTGACATGGTTTATGGCTCAAAGTTTTTAAAGGATCGGCCAAAAATTCCATGGATAGCAGGTAATCTAATAATAGATCAGTTTGAACTCACACGGTCAAAGGTGAAATCATTTTCAAATGGATTGAAAGTGGGCATACTTGCAGTAGCCGATCCCGCATTATTTCATAACTATGTCGGACTAAAGGTCACAGATCCAAGGGTGACAACCCTGAAACTGATAACTGAAATGCGTGCGACAGAAAAACCCGACCTCATAGTTCTCCTCACCCATGCGAAGCAGCAGGAGGCCTTAACATACCTAGATCTCGATGGGGTGGATATTGTCATCAACGGACATATTGACACTGAATCTGACGTCATTGACATGAAACCAATAAAAAGAAATGAAAAGCTTTTCGTTCAATCTTCTTCCAGAGGACAAAAAATGGGAGAATTGAAGGTGANGTTTGATATNNAGGGAAATAAATCTTTGAAACATAACATAGTAAAACTGGATTCAAGTGTGAAATTTGANCCTGAAATGGTACAGTTATACGAAAAGTATAATGATAGAGTAGAAGCCATGTTCTATGAAACTCTGGCTGGTAAGCGTAGCGGAAGAAACAAGTCCATATACGGCGGGGATGTATTGTGCAGCAACTGTCACTCGGCAGAACACGAGATTTGGTCTAATTCACGACATAGTAAAGCCTATAATACTTTAAGAAAAATCAATAAGGCTTTTGATCCTGAGTGCCTAGTTTGCCACGTGGTGGGGTTTAATCTTCCAGGAGGGTTTATAAGTGAGCTAGATACTCCCGACCTAAAAAACGTCCAATGCGAGGTATGTCACGGCCCTGGGAAAAATCATGCATTAGCCCCTAAGTCCGGCTTTGGGGATCGCGCCACTGAGGCCTGTATAAATTGCCATGTAAAGAACCATAGTCCGCGTTTTAATTACACTGAATACTGGCCAAAGATCAAACATTAATCAACTTTAATATGAATATATATTTAAGGAGTCGTTGTATGAGAAAGCTTTCCTCCCTTTTAATAGCTATTTTTTTGTTTTTTCCCGTATGGGTTCAGGCTGAGGAAAAAATTCGTGGAAAATATGAAGTAATAGGTGACATCAACAAGCTTAAAAATATTAAAACTATTGAGATGTCTGAATTCTTCAATTACTCCTGCGGACATTGTTATCGGTTTCTAGAAGCTTCCAAGCGTCTGCATTCCAAGTTTAAGGACAAACTTCATCACAAAAAATTTCCAATTTATTGGGGCAATCAAACAGCCTACCCAGCAATGGCATTTTATATTTCTGATGAGCTAGGTATTGAAGAAGAGTTCACCCAGGAGTTGTTTGATACCAACTTCAAGTTAGGTGTCGATATTTTTCAACCTAAAGTTATTAAATTTCTAGCTCGTGATTTCAAGATAGGCAAGGAAATGACAGAAGGAATGCAGTCTGCTGCTATCAAAGCTAAGACAGATCGCTCTCTGGAGATGGCCCAACAATTCAAAGCTAATGAAACACCAACAATTATAATAAATAAAACACTAAAAGTGGCACCAAGCATGTCCAATGGAAGCGTTGAAGAAATGACAGATAATCTAGAACTGATTTTTACTGATATTTTAAAAAATAATTAAATTTCAAGTCACTTAGATTTAAATTTTATCCGGCTCTAAAAATTTAATATGAATATAAATAAAAACCCCAAAAAGTACTCGTTAAGTTTCCTGGTAGGGATCTTAGCCATATTATACTTCGCCAGTTTTTTGGACTCAGACGGACCAAAGATTGCTGAAGCAGGGTTTTTCAGTAGCGACTTAGAAGTATTTGAGGAGATCATAGATTTGGTTTCCGATAAATATGTATACCCTCCCAACCACAAAAAACTATTCTCCGCTGCTATTGAGGGAATGATAAAAAGCATAGACTCAGAATTAGTCAATCACAGCAAAAACCCAGACATCAATATCATAAGGTATAAGAAAAAAGGAACACAATATAAGCTTACTTACGACAGAAGTCACAATTTGGACGAACTTGAAAGAGTCTATCACTTCCTTCACAATCAACCAGGTAAGCGCATTACCAAAAATAACTTAGAAAACTCGGCTATTGAAGGGGTTATGAGTTCTCTTGATACATATTCTCAGTATATGGATAAGGATTCCTTTAAAAGATCCATGCGTGATACAGAAGGAAAATATGGAGGATTGGGGATGGTCATCACCATGAAAGATAATCGGCTCTATGTGGTTAAAACCATGAAAAACTCTCCAGCTCAAAGAGCTGGAATTCAGGCCAATGATGCATTCGTAAGTGTGAACGGCAATAAAATCACTGGAATGCATATTGAAGAGCTCGCCGACTTGCTTCGAGGCTACCCCGAAACTCAAGTTAAATTGACTCTTCTTCGACCCATTGAAAAAAGAAAACGTACTTACAATCTCACCCGTGAAATTATCTTAATAAACACGGTCGAATATAAAACGCTCGATAATCAAATTGGTTATTTGAAGATTAACAGTTTCTCGAAACAAACCGAAAAACAATTGAAATTAGGTTTAAATGAAGCCAAGAAAAAAGAAGTTAAAGGATTCATTATAGACTTACGGGGAAATCCTGGCGGGCTACTCACTCAATCAGTAAAAGTAGCCAGCCATTTTCTCTTTAAGGGTCGTATGGTCGTTTATACGCAAGGAAGAGAAACGGGTGATTATGAAGAATATCGAGGCTTATATAAAGACAGCCTACATCAGATGCCAGTCGCCATTATCGTTAACGAGTATAGTGCTAGCGCATCAGAAATTGTCGCCGGGGCATTGAGGGACTCGGGAAAGGCCTTAATAATTGGTAAAAATTCCTACGGTAAAGGGTCCGTACAAACTATTTTCAGGCTGAGTGATGGTTCCGGGCTACGCCTCACTACTTCAAAATATTACACTCCTTCAGGAGTTGACATCACTAAGCACGGTATTGCGCCTGAGATTCTTATATTCGATGATATCACTGGAAAAGAAAACCATAAACAAGACAAGACCAGTACGATAGAGTCTTCATTGAAATTAAAAGCATCTAGTCTAAATAAATTTTTTAAAAACCAAGGCATCACCTTAAGTCCAGAGCATGACTCAACTATTGAACTGGCTCTTCGTATTCTTAAAAATACTACCGTTGCCAGCAAAAAGCGGTCAATGGAGAAAGCTCGTGAAATTGCCACCAATATTAATTATTAGTTAAACATTAAGATCAAAGGGATTGTCGCAAATGAACATCATCAATATAGACTACGGAAAAGGTAAGGTTCAAAGTGATTTTTTTAATTGGGAAATTGTCTCAAATAATGACAACAAATTTCTTCTTTTGCAGAGAGAAGAAAATGGAAGATTTCATGCCGCAGAAGCAGATGTCAAAAAGAAACAAATATGGGAAGTAAAGGAAATATCCTACCGTGGTCCGGATGGAGATACTTTCTTTTATGACGAAGATACTGGAATAATGAAAGTCTAAACACAAGGTGTATAGGTAGATAGCTCAAATAGCTGCTCCAAGTCACCTTTCTGTATTAAAAAATTTCGTAACATAAGAAGATATTTTACTTACCTTACTTTGATTATATTTTTCCTGTATGCTTAGTATATTTAAGAAAACAAAAGAATTTCATTTCAGCACTAAAGCATAACTAAAAACCCTAAAACCAAAAGAACTCTCTACTTGTTCAGCTAAGTAACTGGATTAGCAATTAGGTTTTCGCTGGGACTATTGGGATTGAAAAATACGCAACGATTTTAAGTGAGCAAAAGAGGACCTGAGTATACCTTTAGTTTTTCCAGACAGGAAGTTACCTCTTAAGTCGAGCTTCTTCAACTTAGGGAAATTTTTTGAACTTGCCAATGTCAAAGCTCCTTCATCTCGGACTTCGTTCCATCCCAACTGTAAGACCTCAAGGTTAGGGAAACTTGATGAACTGCCCAATGCCACAGTGCCTTCATCTGCAAGAAAATTATGTCGCAGAATTAAAGTCTTAAGTTTTGGTAAAGGCTGGGTCTTAGCTAATATGATTGCTCCTGTTGAACTGATTCCGTTATACCTCAGATCAATTTTTTTAAGCTGCTTTGTGAATTCTTGCTTAAGAAGAATTTTCAGGCCTTCATCTCCTATTTTTTTCCCCGAGAGATTTAAAACCTCACCTCTCCTCGACAAGTTATCAGCAAAAAGTTCCTCGTAGTTTATAGACTCGGTCGAAGCCAGTTGAGCCGAACTTACAAGTAAAAGAATTATAGCTGATAGAAAAACATACTTCACCATTTGAAATATTAATCCTCTAAATCACCATCTTTCGCAGCACGGGCCTTTATCTCTTCCCAACTATTAATCAAATCTTCATCATCTTCATCTGTAACTTCTTCATAATAAAAATCCTTCATGTCATCCACATGAAGATGGCAAAGTCGTGTGCGACATTTTGCTTTTTGAAGCGATTCAATACCCTCACGCCGGATCCGGTTTGAAGTAATAAATAAATGTTTTAACTTAGAAAGTGTCTGGGATTCCGCAATAGCAATAGCACCTTCATCTTCAACCAGATTGCCATACAAACTGAGTTTTTTGAGGTTCTTCATATGGGGCGATTCGGCTATCGCCTTGACCCCATCATCACTTATAACATTCCCATAAATATCAAGATCGGTCAAATTCTTGAAGTTTTCGGAATTCGCAATCGCGGCAATACCTTCGTCACTAATATTGTTATTAGGTAAAATTAGTTTTTTTAGCTTTCGGAGATTCTTCGACGTAGAAAGCTGGACGGCCCCTTTGTCTCCAATGTTCTGATTGCTCAAATCTAGATTTTTTTTATCCGGAGTCAAAAATTGCTTAATAAGGTATTCAACACTCGCCACGACATATCACCTCTTTACTTATTAAAATATATTAATAGATAATCATTGTAGCATATTACTACTCGCTTTAACCCATGACATATCAAGCTTGAGACTGGATAACGATAAGAATAATACAGGGTTAATGTTTTCGAACTTACTCCAAAACTTTATATAAAAAAGGGTGATAAAGCCTAGTTCCATATGAATCAAAAATACTATAGGTTAAGATATAATTGAAAACCAAAAACAATAGAAAGTCCTTAATAGTCTTGGTCCCGGTAATCAGGTTTAAAGTAAATCCCAGAAGACAACCTAAGTTGATAGTATCAGAATAAATAAGAGGATAACTTGTCCTGCGCTTCACTAATTTTAATAGTTATATTAGCCCTAATCTAAACCTCAAAGAATTTATCAACTCGATATTTAATAGGATGTAATTAAACCTGCCTACAATCAGAAGGTTTTTAATTTTAGGGCTTAAGAAATCGTTCTTCAACCAAAGCAATCTCTTCTTCTCTTGATTTCACACTTCCCTTAATCCTCGCTTCACGGAGCGCATTAAAGACAAATTTAAAAACTGGGCCGGGTTCCATACCCATCTTCAACAGATCATTACCTGTTAAGAATGGTTCAACTCTACCCTGATACTGAGTGAAATAAATATTTGCATATTGGTTGATCCTATTCGTAGAAGACAAAGCTATCAAAAAAACAATCCCCTCAACAGAAAGCTTAGCAAAAGCATGGTAAATCTCTAAGGGTCCACACTCGTTTTTGGACGTTAGTTTTTTTAAACTTTGACGGCAGTGAGTTCTATCTTCATGTAATGATTTTTTTATGCGATTTGACAAATCCAAACGTTTAGCCGCTTTTAAAAATGCTACTTCATCCAAAGAATAAAAAAGTCCCAGCAAATAAACATACCAGACTTTCGGTTTTCCTATAACGATCCTCTTCTCTTCAGAAAGAAATATTGATTCTAGCCTCTCAAGGACCTCTAGGTCTTGTGACCCTTTAAATATCTCTGGAGAAACAAACTGAAACAGATCAAACTCCTGCATTCTACGTATACAATCCATGGTTTTTTTTTCATTGAGCAGTAGCTTAATCTCGTTAAACAAACGTGTTCCACTTAAAGAATCTACCAGATTTTTTTTTATGCTAGTTCGCATAAATACCTGTTCCTGACGACCAATTTCAAAACCGAACCTCTGTTCAAACCGTATGGCTCGGAATAATCTACAAGGGTCATCAATAAAGCTCAAACTATGAAGGACATGGATTTTTCTACTTCGCAAATCTTTTTCTCCATCAAAGAAATCAATCAGGCAAAAAGCATTGGAACCTGTCAATTTAATCGCCATACTATTAACAGTAAAATCACGCCGAAAAAGATCTGATTTGATCGAGCCTTTCTCCACTATTGGCAAAGCAGCCGGGTGCTTATAGTATTCAGTCCTTGCGGTAGCTACATCTATGCGATCACCGTTAGATAAAGTTACTACCGATGTCCCAAACTTTTCGTGAGATTTAACCTTTCCGCCAAATAGTTCAGCAAGACAAACCGCGAATGGAATCCCCTCTCCTTCAACGACAATATCAATATCTTTGTTAGGTACATTTAAAATCAAGTCCCGAACAAAACCTCCAACGGCATAAATAGACACATTTAATCGGTCACCAAGTTGAGTTATAGACTCAAGATACCTTATGATATCCTTACTCAACCTATTCTTAATTAAACTCTTCAGGGTTCTCGAGATTTCTGTATTCGAATGTGTTGTGCTAGTTTTCATATGCGGGGCAACACAAAACTTCATTAATTTTCTTCACTACTAAAATAATGAGTTTATCCTATTGTATCTGAATAAGGAAAGGTGATTTTGATGGCAAACAATTGAAATTGCTATTTAGCAATACTCACATGAATATGGCTTTCAAAAGAAAGACTTTGAGGAAGAGTACAAAGCCTATTATTACAGGCCTTATATAGCAATTTACCTTTTATAGAGTGGTTTCCTGATGTGAGGTTTATGGGTACTCGAAAACTATTATAAAACTCAGCAGTTTCGACATGGCCTTTAACCAATTTTTCTTGCGCTTTATCTTGAATCAGGTGAATTGGAGATTCCTGCCAGTTCTTCTGACTTTCAAAACTATTATCTTCAAGCATAATTTCAGTTGCCAGTAACTCATTACCATCCATAGGCTGCAAAGAATAAATATGCCAACCTTCTTCAATCTGAACAGAAAGATATAACTTGAAATGATCACCAGGATAGGCTGAATCTCTATCTACCGTCATATTCAATTTTACACTGGGATTGGGAAAAATGTTTGATTTGGAAAAAGGAAAGGGTTTTGCAAAAACAGAAACTGGGAAAATAGCCAGAATAAAAATTAGTATTCTGATCATAGCAAAGGAACTATCGGCTCAAATTAGCTTCAGTTCGAATAGAAGAAAGATATTTTTCTATAACCTGAGCAAACTTATCTTCAGATACCGCGCCAGAAAACATTTCTCCAGACACAGTTCGAGTTTCTTGGTCATAGATTCCTAAAATAAAAGTTGGGGTTCCTTGAATACCTAAATCAACTCCGTCACGTATATCATTTTTTACACGCTCAGCATATTTTCTATTACGCCAACAGAATTCAAAATCCCGAATATTATTTATTCCTGCTCTCTTAGCCATACCTAAAATTTCTGTATCATTCGCAGAATTAGAAATATTTTTATAGAAAAGACTCTGAAGTTCCCAAAACTTGTCTTGGTCTCTGGCACATTCAACAGCTTCAGCTAACCCTTGAGCTTCTTTATGAAAAGGAAGCGGGAAATGGCGATAACCAAATTGAACTTCATTGGAGTATTTTTTTCTAATCTTTTCCAAAGTTAATTGAACTCGCTTACAAAATGGACACTGAAAATCAGAATACTCCAAAACAAAAACCCGTCTGCTTAAAGAGGGATTTTCTTTTGACCATACCATTGCCGTACCAAGTCCTGCTACCAAACGAAAATCATTTGGAGGTTCCAAATAAACTTTAACCCAGCCCTGCCGAATCGCATGTTGATACTGTCTCTCAACATGAGCCTCCCTAACACTCTTTTCTAGGTAGTCACGAATTTCAGCACTTACTTGGGAAAGACTGCCTATTTCTTTGATACCTGCATTGGTTTCATAAAACTTTTTTATTTCTTCTTGCGTAACTTTGGGAATATGTTCGGAAAAAGATTCAGGATGTTTTTCAATAAGCTTAGTGAGAATTTTTTCCTTCAATGCGCGGGTCTGCATTTCATGAAGTTGTTTGAGAACCTCCTGAATACGAATATGTTTGAGATCATCTAAATAAATAGGTTTCCCGTCTACTTCTGCTGCGACTGGATTATTCGAATAAATGGGGCTCTTTAAAGAACTTGCAAATACCTCAACAGTTGTAATTACTGAGAACACAAAAGAAATTGCCAGAACATTTTTGAGCATCAATTTATCAGGAAAACTAAAACACATATGAAGTTTATTAAAGAAGGGAAAATCTTTTATGGAGGAACCATGATTAGTTCCAAAAACAAAGAATCTCAAGCTATAGCATCATTATCTATCAATCTTATCAGAAAATGCAATCCATAGTTTGCATTAAAAAAAACGCTATTCTATTGGGAGAAAAAGGAAATATAAAGTCTACTCATCAAAATAATTTCGAAGTATTAATTTTCCCAAGCTATTCGGGATTAAGAAATTTATGAACATTACCAGCCAATTGCAAGAAGGATTTAGCTGCCACAGAATCAGGCCTGGACAAAACTACAGGATCCCCACTATCAGAATTAGCAACAATATCTCCATCCAGAGGAATACTGCCAAGATATGGCAACACAAGTTCTTCAGCTAATTGTTTTCCACCGCCCTTTTTAAACACATCAATTTTTTCATTACAATGCGGGCATGACATCGTACTCATATTTTCAATCACTCCTACTATGGGAACATTACTATCTCGAGCAAAAGAAATCATTTTTCGCGCATCTAGAATCGCTAAATCCTGCGGGGTAGTAACCACAACACAACCATCAACCTCGCCAATAAAGTCAATAATGGTGATTTGCTCGTTTCCAGTACCAGGAGGGAGATCAAAAAGGAGATAATCCAATGGCCCCCAGTTTATATTCCCTAGTAGTTCAATAATAAAATCATATTTAACGGCATCCCTCCATGCAATATGCATGTTCGGATCTTCAATGAGAAACCCTAATGAAGCTACTTTAAGACCATTCTTAGTTTCATAAGGATCAATGCCAACATCTGTAGATTTCAATCTTACATTCTCAGCCTGCAGTAATTTCGGGATGTTAGGACCATGAAGGTCGGCATCCGCCAGCCCTACAGCAAAGCCTTTTTCTGCAAGTGCAATAGCAAGGTTGGTAGTCACCGTACTCTTCCCAACACCACCTTTATTGCTACCAACAATAATCTTGTGCTTGATCTCATTCATTCGTTTATTAACAAGCCAGCGATTATGTTCGTTTTTATCAGCTTTGCAGTCGGTCTCATTATTAAACTCACACATTTCACAAGTATGAAGGAGCCTACACTCTCCGGTAACTACCATCTAAACCTCCTGAAAGAAACATAAAATCGGGTGCACGCTCTTTTTCAAGCGAACCCCAAGGTAAATTAAACTGAATGCTAAAGAGTATGTAACTCAGTTTCCGATGTCAAGAAAAATAGGGGAAATTCAACAATATCCGACTTCAATTTTTTCTGAAACTTTTTCGTTTTTTTTAAATCTAACTCCGAAGGATCGTTATTTAAAGTACTAAAGCAGAAACTTAAAGTAGTAAGTAAAACAACAATCTTCTTTCAAGGAACAAAAAAATGAAACATCTTTATTTAAAGTTTATCACGTTTTTAAGCTTTCTCCTTATCGCTGGAGTCAACTACACTTTTGCTGGTAGCGCTGTCACCATTACAGATCCACCCACCGGCGCCATGGTTTCAAGCCCAGTTAAGGTCTGCATGGCCACAGAAGGGGTTGAAGTAGAACCAGCCAAAAAAGGTATTAACGAAGGCAAAGGTCATCACCACATTATAGTTGACGTAAACCTACCAAAAGATTTAAGCAAACCTGTAGGAAAAGATGGAAATCACATTCATATGGGAGATGGTTCCACCTGCAAAAAAATAAAACTCTCTGCTGGCAAGCACATAATCCGCACTCTATTTGCCAAAGGAAATCATGTTCCCTATGATCCCGCTTTGACATCCACAGTGACAATTAACGTTAAGTAAATTTTTTTTGTGGTCCGGGTCGGCTTCAGAGTCGACCCGGGTTTTTATATCCTTCTAAGCTTGCCCTTGAACATTGTCTGATTAAGGATATTTTTTATTCAGTTGTAATCGGCCCAGCCAATTTATAGAATAGTTTCATTACGAGTAGAATTTCGCCTTGAGGTGTAAGCAACTACCCATTTAAGCCTAATTTATAAGACATGCAAATACGTTTAACTCTACTCCCTATATATTTCCTTATCGTTGGCTTTTTAATACTTGCTGGACCATTAAATGCCCATGAAGTTAATAAAAATGCTGTGGCATTGCTCATTGCAAAAGACAAGACAGGAAAAACAATTGGAACCGGTTCAGGCTTTGTAGTACTCCCCCAAGGAACTCTGATAACAAATTATCACGTACTTTTAGATGCTCACACTATTGACGTACATTTCCCTGACGGCTCGCGTTCAGAAGTAATAGGAATATTTAAGATCGATCGAGCTAAAGATTTCGCCATCGTAAAATTAATGGAAGGAATGTATTCTACCCTTGAAATCGGAGATGCCTCAAACTTAAAGCCATATGAATATACAAGCGCTCTAGGTTATCTTACCGAGCAAGTGAACGAAGATAAAGGCCAAATAGTCCAAACTTATGGCTTTATTCTAGGGGTTCACCCGCAAGCCGATCCCAAAACACCTTTTATTTACACAACCACTCCATTCGGTCCTGGTTTCAGCGGTGGTCCAGTTATCAACAAGTTGAACCAAGTTATAGGATTGGCAACGATAGAGGGGCAATCTGTTAACCTTGCGCTTCCAATAAACACGGTTAATCAATATTTGGATGCTAAAACATTCTTTCCGATAAAGAGTCTATTGGATCAAGACAAAATATCTCTGGAGGCAATGTATTACCGCGGAAGTTATTTTCTGCACGAATTGGCCGACCCTGATAAAGCAATCGTTGAGTTTAAAAAAATACTATCTAAGAACCCAAACTTTGTGCTTGCTCATTACGAACTAGCCACTGCTTACCAAAACTTGGGCATGCTAGACAAAGCCATTGGCCAATATGAAAAAACCTTGCAATTGAACCCTGATTTTCCAGAAGCCTTATCAAATCTTGGAGGATATTATTTTCGAGCAGGAAAACTGGATCAAGCGGTGAGTACATTTAAAAAAGCAATTGAGATTTATCCTAATTTCATTCAGGCTCTTTCCAATCTAGGAGCTGCTTTAAACAAGCAGGGACATTACTATGAAGCTGTTAAGCTTTTGAAAAAAGCTCTAAATCTTAATCCAGAATTTGCAATAGCTCATTTCAACCTGGGCAATTCCCTGTTCGCACTAAACCAAATCGATGAAGCCCAGAAAGCATTTGAGCTTTCTCAAAGTCAAGGTATTGATTTTCTTTCTATGCATTGGAAGCTTTATCAAATTCACAAAAAAAACCAACATTTTCAAGATGCAGAAAAAGAATTAAAAATAATTCTCGAAATTGATCCCCTCAATGAAGATGCCAAAAAAAAACTTTCCGAACTTCCTAAAACACATTAATTGTCTATCCAATAATAATGATTTTTAACATTCAGATAGCTACATTTAAATGTATGGGTTTATATAAAAATCAACTAGTGCTTACTTAATTAAATCCCAACCGCAAAAAATGATAGTTTTTTCTTTGAATTTTCTTCGAAAGGCTCTAGACATAAAAACTCGTAGCTAGCACTTCTCATTTCTAGCAGACACATTAACCATAAAATACCCTGAAATCCCTGTTACAAACCCTTGATCGTCTTCATCACAACAGAGAAAACAGAAAACATACTTTCAACGGAACACTTGTCAAGAGTGTCGGCAAGTGTGTGCCAATAAGGATAATCAAAATCAATCAAAACTGTAGAGGGAATGCCCATACGGTGGAAGGGATAATGGTCATCATAAATAGTATATTTAACTTTCTCCTTAAATGATTTTAAGCCCATCTCTCTAGCAACCTGGTATATTTTATCGAGAAAAATTGAACTACCTTTGAGGGAATAGGACTCCTTAAAAATTTGCAAATCTTTATCTCCTATCATATCAATGATCAGTACCCAATAAGGCCATTTGGCTTTTTCTTCCTGAGCCAATTTCTGAGCGTAATAGGTCGACCCTAATAGTCTCAACCCAGAATCTTTAGCACCAAAGTCCTCTCCATCAAAAAATACCAGATGAACAGGCCGGGCCACAGGATGCTGATTGAGATATTGCGCAATACCAAGCAAAACCGCTGTGCCAGAACCACCATCGTTAGCCCCCATTATAGGTTCTAACAACTTTTCAGGATTTGAATCTTCATCAGCAAAAGGTCGTGTATCAAAGTGTGCGCCAATCAAAATAGGAGTGCCACCTTTTGTTCCATGAAACCTGAACTCTAAATTAACCATCTCTTGAGACGATGAAGTCGACGTGCGTACTAAAAATGGATATTCTAACACCTGATCAGCATATTTTTTACCTTCCCTACGAATCAAGTCTAAACTTGCTTGATACCCTTCACTGCCAGGGTTTCTTGGACCAAAAGCACAAAGAGTCTCAAGGTAATTCCAGATAACTCTCGAATATTTTTTGGAGTCAATAGAACTCCCAAAAGAAGGTAGACTCCAGAAAAGTACTACAAGCAAGCTTCCAACCAGTATAAAATTTCGAACCCGTTCTACTTGCCTCATATAGCATGAACCTTTCAATATTCTAAATTCCTCATACCTGTCCGGCCATTTTTCCACCAATTAAAATAATACTTTATAAACATATGATCAAAAAGAATTGATTACTTAAGGAATGTTTTTCTCATTTTTGGATCCCTGAATCCACTTTAGTATCTTGGCTAGCCCAACTGCAAAACTTTAAAGATATTATGTTTCACGAAATCGCAAACAGGGTTCGAACAAATTTAGGACTGCCTCAATATACTAGATATGACTCCCGTTTGACGTAGCGTTTGACAGTAAAGCAGGCTAAATAAGTTCTTCATAATTAAAAATTTTCTAAGTATAGCCCATCGTTGAGGAGGTCCATCCAATTTTTCAAAATAACACCTCCAGCTAGATTAAAATGATAAAAACAATTAAAACAAGGTATTTAGAGTTCAAAAATCAATTTATTACCCTAGCAAAACCTAATGTTTCATACGAAAATAGACCCAAAAAGGACCTAAATAATAATCTATGTACTAAATTCATTTTGGACTTCAGTTAAAAAGTTGTTAATATTTTATTTTATTT
>PAJA01000087.1 GCA_002705185.1 Nitrospina sp.
CTCGCGTTGGAAAAGGAGTGGTGATTGCACGTTCTTTAAAAACAGGGGAATGGAATCCTCCAGCTTTCATAAAATTTAGGCAAGCTAGTTGGGGAATCCAGGCGGGAATTCAAGAAGCAGAGTTGGTGCTTTTAGTTGTCACAAAAAAAGGGCTAAAACAATTATTTAAAAGACAGTTCAGTTTAACAGAAGGACCACAGCTTGCTATTGGGCCGATAGGAAAAACTCTAGACTTGAATTTGGACAAACTACTTAGTAGAAATGATATTTTAGCGTATTCTCGTATTAAGGGGTTATTTGCTGGGCTTTCCTTTGAGGATACAATTATTTCTTCCGACAAGTACACTAATTACGAGTATTACCAACAAGTGGTTTCCAATCGTAGTCTTCTTATCGGGGAGAAAGGTATTAAAATTCCCCTATCAGGTCAAGTGTTTCTAAAAAGTGTCAAACGACTTGAGACGCAAGCGGGTAATAAACGATGACTCTTTCTTGAGAGTAATAAGCTGTCTTGGCCCAACGAATTGTTATCTTGCTAGATAAGGAGAGTCAAGGGCTAGCTGGTTGTGTTGTTATCCCCCACCTCTGATAAGCCCCTCTATAGCGTCCGCGATTCTTTTTAATCCTTTTCCATCAATCAAACTTTTTCCCGCTTGGCTCATTTTTCCAAGAGTTTTAGCGCTGAACTTAAGGATCTCTGGTAGACGATTCTCATTCCAAAAATCATTCATGCCAAGATTTATAGCCGCACCTTGTTTTTCGGCGCGCTGTGATTTTGGTATTTGATGAGTTACCTGATTTATGACAAAAGCAGGAGTACCCACCGCCATTGCTTCATGTAAGGTAACACCTCCAGCACAGAATACGGCGTCATGAATAAACAGAGTTTGAGCCATTTTGATTGTTGACTCCAGTAGCGTCACTTTATTGTTTTTATCTGCCAGATCTTTTAATAATGATATGTTTTTGCTTCCTGGTCCTGTAAGGAGAGTTATAGAAATATTGGGCTGGATCGATAAGATTTTTTTTGCGAGTTTAGGAACCATAGAGTGGGGATCGGTCCCTCCAAATGTAATAAGAACAGAGGCCATAGGCTCTTTGAACTCACGAACTTTAGAGTGATATACCTCAAACTCCTTAGCAAGTACGGTATAGTTGTGACCAAAAAGAGCGGGTAATCCCAGTGAATTTTCTTCATCTAGATTGCAATCGATTAGCAGGTCAACGTGGTTACGACCCTCTCCCAAGTCCTCAAAGCTAACTACTCTATTTTTATTTTGTTTGGTTTTTTTTATAAAGGCTGTTGTGGTGTTTTGAATATCAAGAATTATGAGATCCCCGTCTACTTTTTTTTCTTCGTTTAAGATTTGATGAAGAAACTCATATTGATCCAGCCAGGCTTTAGCTGGCAGGTAATCGGGAATGAAAAACGTAATGTCGTTTCCTCGGTCACGTAGGAGTTGTGCAATATGAGATTGACGGACTAAATGGCCCATCCCTTCAGAGAAAGAAGCTTTGCAGAGGATTGTAATTTTTGCCATGAGAGTTTGATGACCGTTAAGCTACTATCATTAACTATTGTATGCTTTACTCTGCCCTTGACAGGTTGATCTTATCTAATATTTCTTGGTCGCTAAATATCACATCCAATTTTTCTTGTTTTCGTGCCTTAAGAATTTTTGGAAGTCGTTTGAGCGCCATATAAAAGGCGATCCAAAACCTGCTTTTCATTTGGAAAAGATCACGAATCAGAAAAAGTGGAATATAAAGCATAAACTGATAAGTCAACGGCCGATCTAGAATGTTNTTCCAGACAAAAAGATAATTATTACGTGCTGAAATCAANCCGATCTGNTTTNTCTTTTCCTGACGGGTGATNGTGGANTGTACTTTATGGTAAGCGACAGATTTNGGTTCGTAGTGAACTTTCCAACCTCTTTTAAGAGCACGGTAAGAGAGATCAATCTCTTCNTAGTAGAGGGGGTGGTAAATAGGGTCGAATCCTCCAAGCTTTAAATATCCCTCCCTCTTAACCATAAAGGCCCCACCACAGGCAAAAAGTGTTTGACTAGAGTCATTCGGTTCTTTTTCATAAAGATAAAAATGTCCATTGCGAAAAGTACCACCACGATTGCCATAAAGAAATGTGGTTCCATCAAAGGCATAGAATTTTCCGCTGACAGAAAAAGTATCTTTATCGTTCTCAAAGTGTTCGGCCAAGTGGTAGAGGGCATCATCAGCCAATTTTATATCATTGTTCATCGGCATTATGAGGTGAGAACGAGACAAACCGGCACCGAAATTATTTGCCCCATGAAATCCATAATTGAGAGGAGTTTTTTCTGCTCTTACGGTTGGNAACTCTTGAGCTAGAATTTCTAGGCTGTCATCAGAACTACAATCATCCACTACCATTATCTCGTATTTACGTTTTTTATCGTAGGCGACGGATTTCAGAACACTGGGCAGGCATTCGCGAAGAAGTTCTCTACCATTCCAATTGGTAATGATCAGGGTGATGTCTGGGGTATTCATGAAAGTATCTGGTGAACAGTTTCTAATATCTCTATTTCCCCATCTAAGGGGACCTTATCTTTAACGGTTAAATTCAGTGCTCTCTTGATAGCTCCCTGCCAGTTACCTTGGTAAAAGTCTTGATCTTCAATAATAACTCCTGTCCGAGTTTTCAGTAAATACTCACGAATCGCCTCAAACTCATTAAAGTCATGACGTTCACAGGTAATGATAGGTGTGTAACTGGCTAGAGCCGAGCCTATGGTGGAATAGCCGCCTTTAGTGCAAACCACGTCTGCGCTGGCTATAAGATCAGGAAAATCGAATCGGTCATCTAAAATATAGAGTCCGTTTACTGACTGCTCGATCGGGTCACGGGTTAGATAAATACAGTCTTTACTCTGAGATAGGTTCTCCCATAGTACAGAGCGATTACCATATTGCCCCAGATAAACAAATACCAGTGTTTTACCCTCAAAGCAAAAATTTAAGTATTCTTCAATATCCTTGCGGATATCCTGTCCTTTTTGAGCTATGAACCCGACTTCTTTACTTTTCATAGTCACGGGAGGGGGTAAATAACATTGAGGAAGGATTTGTAAATCGGCACAACTGTATTCTTCCTCAAGAACCTGTAATAAATCTTTTTGTTTTTCAGCACCTTTGAGACCTTTATAAATATCATGCCAGGTGAAGTTTCCTATCAGAATTGATGGGATGCTGACTTCGTGAGCTGCCTTAAGAGGCATGCTCGCAATATCGGATAGCACTAGTGTTATCTGGTTTTCTCTAAGCCATATTTTTTCCGTCTCTATCGTTGATCGATCTTGAAAGCTATTAAATTTTCTGAAGGTTGCTTCACAATCAACTTCTAATGAATCGAAGTGTTGGCACCCTGTATCTACGAGCTGATACCAATGCCGGATATTCTCTTTGAAGTGTTTTGTGAAAAAACACTCCTGAATTTCCGATTTTATATGTACTTGAAAATCGATAACAAGTTTTCTTAGAACAGGTATGGATCGAGCGTAATGTCCGTAGCCATGACCGCTTATATAATAGGCAAGGTTTTTGTGCACTAGGCGAGGGTCTAAGGTGAAATTAGACTCAATTGCCAACGGATTTTCTGGCAATCAAAAAATTGTCACGGATTGAATATTGGTTGCCCAGTTTCCTCTAAGAGCAGTGGGTAAAGAATACAGGGTTATCTTTATATCAAAAACAATTGTTGTCGTTAAGCTACTCGCCTTTTTTAGGTTTGTAGTCGAACTGACAAATAGAGCCCAACTGCGCGAATAGATTGCTTAATTTTAAATCAACGTAATCCTGTCGTGCTTCCGCAGCGATTTTGTCAAACTCGCAGGCGGTCTTAATATAGTCAGTTCTGCCAAAGCGAATAAAAAACTCGGCAAACCAGCATTTTTTCATTTTATAAACCCAGTTTTTTTCATCAGCTTTTTTATGTTCTAGTAGAAAGTGTTTCCAGACATGGGTTTCATCAACTTCGGGTTGGTGGTTTTCGATAAATGTTTTAAATGGATTTTCAGATGCTTTTTCCTTCTCGATCATTTTGTCGCGCTCTGGTTTTTTCCATGCGGTAAGCGCCATAATGATCGACAACCTTGCTTTATCGATTCTTATATTTGCATCATCTAGTACATTATGAGCATTATAGATGAAGGCGGCAACTGTTGTCAGGTATTGCTCTTCCTCATCGAGGTCGTCACCTTTTTCATATTCCCATATATCTATAAACCTTTTTCGAATTAGTGATTTGTCGATATCTGCATCTTCTATTTCGAGATACTCGAGAATAGGGTCAATACGTTGTCCAACACTTTCGGAACCGGTCTGAATTGTTTCTGTGTTTTCGTTCATAGTGGCTTTCAGAAAAAAACCCGAGGGCTTTGGATTGAGGAAATAATTTAATTTTTCCAATTTGTTTTATAAAATATCATAATCGGGTTTGAAGTGGCAAGTGGCTTGATGTTATAAGGCAGGATTGAATTATGCCTATATTGACGTTAAAGGGTTCGATATATGAACAATGAAGATTTTGATATTGTGGTTATTGGCTCGGGAGTTATTGGCCATAGTATAGCTTTTCGCCTTAAACAGGATGATCCTCAGCTCAAAATCGCGGTTTTGGGCGACTCCGTAAACTCACTTCAGGCATCCCGTGCTGCAGCCGGGATGTTAGCCCCTTTTTGTGAATGTGACCAAGCTGATACATTTTTCAGTTTTTGCCGAGAATCGCTGGATAAGTTCCCCAAATTCCTTGCAGAACTATTTTCAGTCAGTGGTTCTCCCGTACATTTCTCACTTGCAGGGTCTTTGATGCCTTCGTCGAACTTCCTAGAAACTTGGGAAGAGCGAAAGACATTTTTTGTTCGTGAAAATATACCTCATGAAATATGGAGTACAGAAAAAGTTCACCAGAAAGCACCTTATTTATCAGCAGACTGTGGTGAAGTAGTTTGGGTTGGAGAAGGACAGGTCAATAACCGACAAATGCACGATTCCCTAATGATAGCTTCTAAAAAACTGGGGATCCATGTTCTGGAGGCAAATGTTTCAGGTTTTATACGTGAGGATTCAACTATCGCATTGGCGATGACAGATGCAGGTAAAGTTGTCGGGAATAAGTTTGTTCTGGCTTCAGGGAGTTGGTCTTCCCAGTTGGCCAGTGTGCTGGAGGTTTCGATTCCCCTAAAACCAATTAAAGGACAAATGTGTCGGGTTCAGTTGGATGATCATTTTATGAATTATACACTGCATGGACGACTGACTTATATTGCTCCTTGGAGAGAGGGTAATGGGTTCGTGATTGGCTCGACCATGGAAGATAGGGGTTTTGATCCGTCCATTGAAAATGAAGTTATCGATCGCCTGATCGATAAAGCCGCTAAAATTCTACCTGCTCTCAAAACAGCTCCACTGATTGAATCTTGGACGGGCTTGCGCCCAGCCGCTGAAGATCTGATGCCTATCATGGGGAAAAGTACAAAGTATGACAACCTGTTTTATTCGTCAGGTCATTATCGAAACGGAATTTTAATGACTCCAAACCAAGCGGACTATATGTCTGGTGTGATCAGGGGTACTTTGGCTAATGAAATTCTGGAGTTCTCTCCCAATCGCTATAATTTATAACGAGAGATTTTTATGAGTCTTGAAATCAATCCCGATCTAGTTCGTGATTTTGATCATATCTGGCACCCTTGTACACAGCATAAGGACCACCAAGTAACCCCGCCTATACTCGTTGAAAAGGCGCAGGGCATATATCTTTATGACCGGGAAGGGAACCGGTATATGGATGTGATTGCTTCTTGGTGGGTCAATCTGTTTGGTCATAATCATCCTCGACTCAATATGGCTATAACTCGCCAGTTGGAAAAAATGTCACACGTTATGTTTGCTGGTATCACGCATCAGCCCGCTATTGACCTGGCTGATACTCTTGTATCATTGACCCCTACTGGGCTTGATAAAGTATTTTTTTCCGATAACGGTTCCACAGCAGTGGAAGTGGCTCTAAAAATGAGCTTGCAGTACTGGCAGCAGCAAGGGCAACCTCAAAAGACACGGTTCGCTTATCTCAAAGGGGGCTATCATGGAGAAACCTTGGGAGCCCTTTCTGTCTGTGGCTTGGAAATTTTTAGAACAAAGTTTGAAAAAGTTCTTTCCGACCAATTGCCGGTGGATGGGCCGGACTGTTTTCGTTGCCCCTATGGATTGCAACGTCAAAGCTGTAATGCTGAATGCTTTGAGCCGATGGAAAAAGCATTGAGTGAAAACTCTAATACTGTTTCCGGGGTGATTATCGAACCTTTGGTTCAGGGCGCGGCGGGGATGATGATGTATCCACCGGTTTATTTAAAAAAATTGCAATCTACCTGTGAATCACTGGGAATTCATATAATTTTTGATGAGATTGCCGTAGCTTTCGGGCGCACAGGCTCGCTATTTGTTTGTGGGGAACACGATCTTAAACCAACTTTTTTGTGTTTGTCCAAGGGGATCACCTCCGGTTATCTTCCCTTGTCGGCCACACTGACTAGTGATGAAATCTATTCAGCTTTTTATGGTGAGCACAGTGAACGGAATCTATTTATCCACAGCCATAGTTATTCGGCGAATCCCTTGGCTTGTGCCGTAGCTAACGAAAGCCTGAGTATGTTGACGGAAAGTAATTTTCTCGAATCTCTGAAACCTAAAATTGCTGCAATAAAAGAATGCGGTAGACAGTTTGATGGAATAACAGGTGAATTTAGGCAGACAGGGATGATTGCAGCATTGGAATTGGTCGAAAATAATAAAGAGAGGTATTCTTTTGAAAAACGCGTTGGATATCGGATCTATCTTGAAGGTTTGAAACGTGGACTCTTCATACGTCCTCTGGGAGATGTGGTTTACTTCATTCCACCTCTGGTAATTACCGAGGAAGAGATAGAGGTCATGTTAAATACAGCGCATGTATGCATCAATGCTGTTCTGAAGTAAGTATCTTCAAAATTTAATGAGGGAGCCAAACATGTATGCGATAACGGTTAAAACTGGATTTTCTGCTGCTCATCAGCTTCGGCTTTATGATGGCAAATACGAAAACCTTCACGGTCATAACTGGTCATCTCAGGTGACAGTTGAGGCGGATGAACTCGACGCTATGGGAGTCGGTATCGACTTTGTGAAACTAAAGCAGATGGTGGAAGAAATTCTAGGTAAATTAGACTATCAAAATATTAATGAAATACCCCCCTTTGATAAGTTGAATCCCTCAGCCGAAAATATTGCGCGCTGGCTATTCCTCGAGCTCAAGCAACAAGTCAGCACACAAACTACTCGTGTGAAGCGAGTAGAAATCTATGAAATGGAAGGCTGTGGCGCCAGCTACTTTGAATGATAAAGTGTGTGCAAGTATCCTCCCTGGGATATTTTAAGTATTAATTCCTACTACCTTTTGATAGTTCTCTAAATATCTGTCGATACAGCAGTCTTGTTCGAATTATGCCCTTTTCGTTAGTTGACAGTCTAAATGTGAACTGACTTTTGCCCCTCATCCATATACAGAAATAGTATTTTATAAACTAATTAGTAGTTTTTTGTGTGACTTTGTTTTTATAGCTAAAAAATATACCCATAACTTTTTATTAAATAAGGATTAACAGTATTTGAAGTCAAAGTCAGAATGATAGTTCTTAGAAATTTATTGACAAAAATCATTGATTTATTTATAGTTATTAGATTCTTGAAAAACTAGTTGGTGTTTCCGGTTACATTTGGGGGTTTGGTTTTTCCGTAAATTCCAGGGCCGGCCCTAAATCCATCTTGATATCTACATTGGGTCAGGCATGGGTGGTGTGTTCTTTATTTTTTGGAAAACTTTGTTTTCGTAACCATTATTAAAGGTGGGGATGGCGGATCATGAAGGACCCAGTAACTGATTTTTGGGGAAATATTGAATACGCATTTGATCAGGGAAAATTTAAAAACATTCTTGATGATTTGGTGACCAACGTTCGTAGGGAATTGGACAATTCTTCTATGACTGCCCAGTCTATTGACCGGCATGACTCTTATTCTGATATTGCTACCATTGCACAAAAAGACGGGTTGGAAGATTTTGCGATTGCTCTTCGCTTTGTTGAATGATAAAGAATTAAATAATTTGATGTCTTGTAAAAAAAACGACGCAAACCCCGCTTCTTTTATATCTACTAAAAATGAAAGCCCCTGTTTCTGTCAGGATGAGTAGGAGTTTTCTATTTACGATATCACTTCTTTCCTTTTTGATTTGTATGAATGTAACTGAATGACTAAGGCTATTACTAAAGCAATTATACTCGCTGCAGGAATGGGGTCGCGATTAAAGGAAATGGGAGAAGACATTCCTAAAGGGTTCATCCGTCTAGATGAAACTCCCATAATTGAGCACTCCTTAAATGCCCTAATATCAATTGGGATACAAGAAGTTATGATTGTCACCGGTCATAAGTCTGAGTTTTATGAGGAACTTAAGGAAAAATACCCCGAGATTAAAACTATTAAAAATACTAGGTTTGCTGAGACCGGTACCATGTGTTCGCTCTGGCATGCGCGGGATTTTGTCGATGCAGACTTTATACTGCTAGAGTCGGATTTGATTTATGACCCTACAGTGATTACCGAGCTTTTAAACTCGCCTTACAAGGACTGTCTGCTATTATCGGGAACAACAAATGCTGGGGATGAGGTTTATGTTGAGGCTGATGAAAACCGTATGACAGCAATTTCAAAGAGTCGTGACCATATCAAAAATTCTGTTGGCGAGTATGTAGGTATTGCTAAACTTTCCAAACAAATGTATGACAAGCTTCTTCAAGTTGCGGACCCGGAACTAAAACTTAGTTATGACATGGATTGTATGGCTCATATCGCTAAAGAACACCCCGTTTATTTTTTAATGCTGGAAGGTCTTGATTGGGCTGAAATTGATGACCCTGCACAATTGGCCCGAGCTAAAAAAGTTTGGGAAAAAATCAAACCTAATAGATCATAAGCCCTTTATCACTAGCCTAACTCCGTCTCGTTAAATACTAACCTGATCTCCGCTAACGTTAAATTAGTTAGGAACGGAAAGCTTACTTAAACTCGTATTCTGAGTCTGAAATCCACTTGAGACCTAGGCTGTCGGGTAAAATGGTGTCCTTGGTGATGAATGTGGTTTCTACCTGTTCGCAGGTGAGGTTTTTTGTGTGTTTCAGGTTTGCTCCAGAAAGGTCGGCATGATTCAAATAGGTGTTTTCAAAATTAGAACCGGTGAGGTCGGAGTTTGTCAGGTCAGTAGCTATCAGTTCGGCATTCGTGAAGTCGGCATTCGAAAGGTCAGCGTTGGATAAGAAAGCACCTGTCATGTTAGTATCACTAAGGTTCGCGTTTTTAAGTTTGGTGTTTTTTAAGTCTGCTCCTTCAATATTCGACTCGCTTAGATTGGCATCACTAAAATCTGCACCAATGAGATTGGCTTCGACCAGGTTGGCTTGAGTTAGCGTAGCCCGGGTAAAATTGGCGTCGCGACCCCGACACCGGTGAAACAGAGCTCGGTGAAGTCGGGCTCCCTCAAAACTTGCGGAACTAATATCAGCATCGCAGAGGTCTGCTTCGCTAAGGTCCGCCCCTTCTAAGCAAGCTTCAATCAGAATCCCCGAGCTTAGATCTGCTTCTTTTAAATCGGCGTCAGTGAAGTCTGCATTATGCAGGCTTTTTTTTGAGTTCTCAGCTCTGGATTTTTCTGTATTCATAACAAAGCTTTTATAAATGAAATTCTATTTTGAAGGCTCAAGTTCGATCAATAGAATGGTTGATAGCTGGTCTAATTTTAAACTTAGATTAATTGCTGACTAATGTTTAGTCAAGGGACTAAAAACTGAGTGCTTGCGGTTTGTGTCCATGATAGGCTGAAATTCAAATTTATAAAAAAAATCTTTAAAAAAGAGTAATTAAATTGATTTTGCCAAAAAATCAAGTGCCTTCACTGAGTTTGCTGTTGAATCTACATATGGTTTGAAAGCACTTGTTTGAGAGCTAGTTACCTGTAAAGATGGATGTGGGGTATAGATTATTATTCGACCATCGAAACCCTAGATATTTTTACTACTCATTATGGAGAGATTTGAATGAGATGTGACAGGAAGATAATTTCAGCTATGGTTTTGTTCGTTCTTTTATTCCTCACTACCGCCAATCCGGTTTTCTCTGAAACATCTAAGGAAAAAGATATTAGAAGGTTGTTGCAAGTATCTGGCATTTTGGATCAGTTGACTTATATGCAGGAAACTCTGTTGAACAATATTTCAATGATGGTTACAGGGTCATTCCCTAAGGTTCCTGATGCGTTCTGGGAAGAATTTAATAAACTGGTCGGGAAGAAGGAAATGGATGACTTGATAGGTCGGGTGATCCCAGTTTATGACAAGCATATGCCGCATAAGACGGTTAAGCAACTGATAACCATGTTCGAGACACCATTTTGGAATGATTGGAAGAAAAAAATGCCGATCATCAGCCGCGAAGCAGGATTGATTGGCAGTGAGTGGGGGAGAGAGCACACTCAATCCGAAGAATTTAATGAGAGGTTGGATGACTTGATCGAAAAATATGAACTAAAAAAACTCAACCTGCCTGCTGAAAACAAATAAACAGTACTAGGGCATAGAAAACCAAGTCTCTTTCGGTTCCACACTAATAAGAAATTTAACCTTCTGACCCCTGCCTGTCTAAGGTTTTGTTGGCTGAAGGGAACCTGCTTTACTTGGATCAACTCTTGTCACCTCAACCGGTTACTTCGGTTGAGAGTCAAAGCTTACGGCACCTAACTATGCCTAACCAAAAATAAAACTGAGTGTATTTAGCGCTAATGGATCAAAGAATTGATTTGTCACGATAAGCCTCACTCTTAAAATAGGACAAACACCTACTTAATTTTATGTGTATCGCTGATATTTGATTTAGCTCATTTACCGCTATAATTTCCAGGTTTGCCTTATTAATAAAGAGGGGAATTCATGCGTATTATTACTTTTTGTTTTTTACTGTCACTTAGTATTCTTTTAAACTTTGGATACGCAAAACCTAGAATGATCTCTCTTGATCTTTCGGGACAGTATCCTATAAAGATATATCAAGATTCTGAGATCAATGTGAGCAATACATTTGATACTAATTTATACGATTTGACTATAACTAAAACACCTCTATCCAAAGAGATACTTTCCGTCTCCGAATTCGCTACCGGGCAATCCTTTACTCTTGCTTTTCCCAAGACAGGAACCTATGAGATTTGTTTTTCTAAGGAAAAAAATGAGGCTCAAACCTGCCTGAATCTCGATGTGCTAAAAAGAATAGCTGCCTGAGAGTTTTGCTTGTACAAAAATGAGAAGTTTTGATTGCACCTATTTAAGGTGCTTAAATTTTTAACTGCCTTAATAGGTAACTTTCCAAACAGAATCCAAGAAATATTTTTTGGAGTCGAACAAATGCTCGACGACTTCAAACCCATTTTCAGTGGCCAGGTTTTCAATTTCTTTAAGCGTATACTTAAAAGATTGTTCTGTCTGCATTGCTTCCCAAGCTTTAAAATGAAAGTCTTTGCTTAATGCATTAATCCTTACAGTCTGATTCTGTGTGCTGTAAAGATAACTCTCCACCGCACGAGTTTTTGGGTTGTACTGACCCTGCTGCGTAAAGTTATTTCTGTTAAAGTTTGCATCAAGCTCCTCATTGATCCGATTAAGCAGGTGGAGGTTGAATTCTTCAAAAAGAGCATTGTTGTAGGCAGAATAGAGCAGTTTGGGTTTTTTCATTAGATCGAATCCTGTAAGTAAAAAATCTTTTGGACTCAGCGATCCCCTTAAATTTTTTAGAAAGGATCGAGTTTTCTCTAAACCCATATTGTTGAGCGTGACCCCTAGGAAGAGGATTAGGTTTTGTTTCGATTCATTCTGAGTAATAGCTTTTAAACCTTCAAAATAATCTCCAATTAATCCAGTGGTCTGTAGAGACGTGTCAGAATGATTATTTTCTAATGATTTAACTAAGTTTGTAATTGCTCCGTTAGAAATATCAATTGGAAAGTAGTGGAAGTCTAATTTCTTATTCAGAAAGTGTTCAATGAGGATTTTGGTTTTACAGCCATCGCCTGCACCCAACTCGATAAGGTTGAATTGTTTTTCGGTAATGAGTTTGGATATGTGGTTTTTATGATGATGAATAATTTCAAATTCACATGCGGCGGGAAGGTATTCTTCCAGTTCGGTTATTTTTTTGAATATTTCACTTCCGGTGTTATCAAAAATCAACCATGATGGTAAGCATTTATTTTTGAGCGAAAGGCCCTCGTTGACCGTCTGGGCAAAATGTTCTTCAGAGGAAAATATCTTCGTTTCGGATTGTAATACCTTTACTTTAAACAAGAATGTATCTCCTTTTTATATCTAGTGAATTTGACCTTGTTGGTTGGGTTTGTTATATTACTTGTCTTATTCCCTTTCTACATCTTTATTTATTGTCTTTGATAATTACTGTGAGACAAAACACCCCACAATTAAGATGTTTGTTAGAACCTAGCTTTGAGAAAAGTAGACCACCCATAATTATAATCTTGTGCTCTAAAAAACTATGAACTTTAATTCGCAAATCGAATCAATATCTCTTGATTTTGCATATCAGGAATTGGAGGTTGAGTTTGTAAATCTCCTGGAGTTAGATAATCTAGATCAGTTCATTTATGAAAATCCTGAGAAGATTGCAGGTTTTAAGTCGGAATTAAAAGTATCTTTATCTGATGCCTTTAAAAATGGTAAAGGATGCCCTCAGGCTCACCTGTTTTTACAAAGGTTACTTTATCGCATGAACCGTCTTAAACTTTTTTGGTATGACGAGTTAGAGAATTATGTAAATGAAAATTCTGCTTTTCTATTTTCATTACGCTTGGAAATTGAAAATGCATGGCAGGGCTGGGAGGAAAGCAATTCAATTCAACAGAGTACTGGAAGCCTTATTGACGCTCTGGGTGATCGTGTGCAAGAAGATTTGCAACCCGAACCTTCTCCCGATGGTTTATTTATCCGAAATGAAATTTCAAAACCTGGGTACCAGCGCTTGCTTGCTATTACTTCTCTGGATGGCCTAGTGGAAGCTAGTCAACTTTCTCGTATGCTGGGGGGGGTTGGAAACGAAGTTCAGACGATGCTTACTCGGATCTTATGGGAAGAGTATGGCAGTGGAAAGTTTTCTAGAAAGCATTCCACTCATTTTGCAACCATGTTGGAAGAATGTGATATGGATTCGAGCCCGGAAGCTTATTTTGAGCTTGCGCCGTGGGAAGTTCTTGCCAATATTAACCATAGTTTTTTTCTTTCAGAGCGCAAGAAAAACTTTTTACGCTATGTCGGTGGTTTGTTATATACGGAAGTTTCTGTTCCTGCGGCATTCCAGAACATTAAGATAGCTGGAGAACGATTAAATATGGGAGACAAGGGCGTCAGCTATTGGGATCTACACATTCGGGAAGATATTCGTCACGGACAATGGATGCTAGATGATGTGGCTCTTCCTTTGACAAGAATATATCCCAAACAAGCCTGGGATATGGTCAAGGGGTATGACCAACAAAAATTTATTAGTTCTCGCGCTACTGCTGCCATCGTAGAGTCGGTTCGTCAGTGTATGTATTTATAAAGAACGATACCTCCTCTCTCAGCAGGTTTACTTTAGCTTAAGAATACTTTAGCGACAGGCTAAATGGAATTCGCCCGGATCTTCAAAACTGTAGAAGAAAGTCATCGTCCATTTCTTCATCAAGATAATCAGGTAAACGGGTTTCTTTATTGATGAGAGTCTGGTTTAATTGAGTAGAACTCAAGCCAGTCGCCGAGGTAAGATTGGCTCCTTTAAGATTAGTTTGATTGAACAGGGTGTCTTCATTAAACTGAGCCCCCTCAAGATTAGCATTTTCAAGATCAGCATATTGAAGGTTGGATTCCAACATCCCTGACTCCGAGAGGTTACAGCTTTTCATGTGAGTACTTTGCAGGCAGGCTTCTTGTAATTTAGCCTTGCTCAGGTTTGCGTTTTCCAGGTTGGCTCCCGTTAAGTTTGAAAACTGAAGCTTGCATTCTTTAAGATTGCTACTACCAAGA
Source organism: Nitrospina sp. (assembly GCA_002705185.1). GTDB lineage: Bacteria > Nitrospinota > Nitrospinia > Nitrospinales > VA-1 > LS-NOB. The sequence goes on from PAJA01000087.1 coordinate 14,196, forward strand.
TTAATTTTTTGTAGTGTGGCCCCTCTTAAATCGGCCTGAGACAAATCCGGGTGTATTTCAGGATTTTTCTCTCTCCATTCATTCCAATTATTAATACCTTCTTTAACAATTTTCAGGTGTTCTTCATTTGCCATTTTTTGTCTTTATGGTTGGATTGTTTTTGTTAAAAAGATAAAATGTTCACGTGTTATATTTCGAATATGGATTTCCTGTAAATATGAAATATCAAAGAGTTTTAAGTCTTGCCTTAATATAGCCGAGTATTCCTAAGAGCGTGTTCTTGAGCTAACTCTTAAAGTTTTTATGAATTTTGGTGTGGGCCTCATTTTTGGATAAAAGCCTACATAAAAAATTCCATGTAGACCATCCATCCAATCATGGAAAGAACCAGTACCAAGTAGCCAGTATGCACCCAAATTGTGAAAATAGGGTTTTCTTTTCGTTTTTCGGGTTTCTCTTTTACTTTCATGGTTTCCTCAAATTAATCCGAAATAAATAATACTATGGAATCAAAAATAATCCCAATAGTAATCCCGCAACCTTCTACTCTGCTTAACAAGTGAAGAAACTTTTCTCAGTCGCTATTATTCTTATTGTACTTCAATTTTCTGTTCTTGCATTTTCTGATGATTTTCAGGACGGCTTAGATGCTGCTACCCAGGGAGATTTTAAAACAGCCTTTGAAAAATGGAAACCCTTAGCAAAAAAAGGAAGTGCCCTGGCTCAGTTCAATATGGGACTCATGTATGACAAGGGTGAAGGGGTTAAACGTAATTATAAAAAAGCGGTGAGGTGGTATAAGCTAGCGGCTAAACAAGGAGTTGCCTCAGCTCAGTTTAACCTGGGGGTACTCTATAGTAAGGGTAAGGGGGTTCGGCAGAGCTTTAAAAAAGCATTAATATTTTATGCTCGGGCCGCCAAGCAGGGTAACGTCTCAGCTCAATTTAACCTAGGCCTGATGTATGATATTGGAGAGGGTGTGACGCCTGACTACAAAAGGGCTATCAAATGGTATCGTTTGGCTGCGAAGCAAAATAATGCTCAGGCCCAATTTAATCTCGGCCAATTGTATGAGTCTGGAGAGCGGGTTACTCAAGACTATAAAAAAGCTTTTAAGTGGTATAAACAGGCAGCAAAATATGACAATGAATTAGCACAGCTCAGGCTTGGGAACCTATTTGAAAAAGGCAAGGGTGTTACAAAAAACCACAAGAAAGCTGTGAAGTGGTTCAAGCTTGCAGCTGACCAAGGTAATGAAACTGCTCAGTTTAATTTGGGATACATATATAGCCGAGGCATTGGAGTCAAGCAGAGCTATAGTGAGGCTGTTAAATGGTATCGGCTTGCTGCGGGGCAGGGTAATGTTCTGGCACAGTTTAATCTTGGGGTTTTATATAGCGATGGTAGGGGAGCAAACCAAAGTTACTCTAAAGCTGCCAGTTGGTTCCGTTTAGCCGCCAAAAAGGGTGATGCTGAAGCTCAGTTCCGCTTAGGTGTAATGTATGAGGAAGGGGATGGTGTTGAAAAAGATTTTGAAAAAGCGGTCAAACTCTATCGATTAGCTGCTGACCAAGGTCATACTATGGCTCAGGGAAATCTTGGCTGGATGTATACCAATGGAAACGGTGTTGAGGAAGACTTGGATGAGGCAGCGAAATGGTATCGACGATCTGAGCAGTCCCGCAAAGCCAAAAATAAGAAGGACCCTCTCTCTTCTCTTCGTTAAATATTTTGTCACCAAGGTCTCGTTAAAGCTCTTCTTATTCTCTAACCTTAACGTCGTAAACACCGACAATCAAAAATTAAATGAATGTTCTTTTAGCTAAGTTTGCGAGTTTGATGTGGGGGCCCTGGCTTTTGATTCTTTTACTTGGAACAGGCTGTTGGTTAACTGTTCGGCTGAAAGGGATTCAGGTACGCCAAATTTTT
>PAJA01000001.1 GCA_002705185.1 Nitrospina sp.
CCATGGGACTTGCCGTATCCGCCTTTGTAAGCATGAGATTTTTTTCCATGTCCATATTTTCCGTAAGACTTTGATTGGCTACCTTCAGGTTTCTTGTGGCTATAGCCTTTTTTATAAGTACTTCTTTCAGACCTATGATGCTGGGAATTTCCAGAAATATGATGATCCTCGCTACCAGAAATGTGAGGATGCATTGTTTTGCTTTTGCTACTGTCGCCTTTTAGTTCTTCGTGATTGTAACTGCCAGCGCTGCCAGTTCCAATTGAGTCCATTGTGGTTTTCGCGAAGGCACTCTGACAAAAGAATAAGGTTGCCGACGCAGTCAAAGCGATCAGTTGTCTTACTTTTATATTAAACATAATAACCTCTTTCTCTTGCCTTATAGGTCTGTAGAAATCTTGCCAGAATTATTTCAAGTGCTCAATGGATCGATTTTCTACATCTCCAGTTCAAAACTATTTTAAAGCCCTAAAATGGTACGCCTGGCAGGATTCGAACCTGCGACCTACGGATTCGAAGTCCGGAACTCTATCCAGCTGAGCTACAGGCGCATATTTAAAGTATACGGGAGTGGACGATTTTATTTAAGCCCACAATAAATAAACCCAAAATATGATACTGGATTAAATGCGACAAAAATGATTCTAATCATTTTTTTGCATTTTGTATATTTTAGACATTCTACTTGTAATTTTGAAAGAAAGGAACAAGAAAATTTGAAATAATTTATGGTCATAATGAACCAAATCTCCTCCATGTGGACCATAGATAGAGGTTAATTCGCCTACACGCCATTTTGGGTTCACTGCTCTATGTTGGCAAACATCTGGTCACTTATCAAAATTTTATTAGATAAAATATTTACAACATGAGCCATTTATAAATAAGTATAAGGTGCCCCTACCTCTAAAACCATAGTATTAAGAAAATGACAACAATTCTCGGTACGAATTGGTTGCTTCGGAATAAATAGACTCAATAAATAATGTTAGAGGTTTCTAGCCGATCTCTTTTTTCAACGATAAACCAAAACCTTCTTCTAGAGGGAACCTTTTTAGGGTTAGTAAAATTTTTCAGTAAATATTTGGTTTTAATTATGAACAGTAGCTGTTAAAACTTCATCTTTGCTGACTCTAGTGTTTTTTAAAATAATAATATCAATCCTATCCCTAATTATTAGCATCAAAAGGTCTAACTATTGTATTACTTAGTAGAATTTTACTTTAGTAATGTTGGGAGAATATAGATGGTTAAATCAACTGGGAACAAGGATAATCCTATCGACTTCAACTTTGATAATAGCTTTGCCTGTAGTCTTGAAGGTTTTTTCGTTTCCTGCGATGCAGAACCTGCGATTGCACCGGAGCTACTTCAGTTAAACTATGCACTGGCGTTAGAGCTTGGTCTTGATCCTGTCGCGCTTGATTCGGACGCAGGTTTGGCGATTTTCTCGGGCAATACAGTACCCGAAGGCTCACATACCTTGGCTCAAGCTTATGCTGGACACCAGTTTGGGGGTTTCTCACCGCAGTTGGGGGATGGGCGCGCGCTTCTTCTTGGTGAAGTGATCGACAACCAAAAAAGACGACGCGATATTCAGCTGAAAGGTTCAGGTCGTACCCCATACTCTCGAGGGGGAGATGGGAAAGCAGCTCTTGGGCCGGTATTACGCGAATACCTAATTGCGGAAGCTATGCATATGCTTGGCATACCGACAACACGCGCTCTTGCTGCTATTTCCACCGGCGCACATGTCTATCGAGAAACTCCACTTCCTGGTGCTATTCTCACTCGAGTCGCAGCTAGCCACATTCGCGTTGGAACTTTTCAGTATGGAGCCGCGCGTGGTGAAGTTGATAAAGTCCGTGCACTCGCTGACTATGCTATTTCACGGCATTATCCTGAAATAGCCGATGCAAAAAACCCTTATTTGGAATTCTTTTTAGCTGTTACAGATGCACAGGCACGGCTAGTAGCGAGTTGGATGAATATTGGTTTCATTCATGGTGTGATGAATACCGACAACATGACAATCTCTGGCGAGACGATTGATTACGGTCCCTGCGCCTTTATGAACAGTTATTCACCAGGTACAGTATTTAGTTCGATCGACCAACATGGTCGATATGCTTATGCCAATCAACCGGAGATATTGGTTTGGAATTTAGCTCGATTGGCGGAAACACTTATCCCGATTGTCGACCCCGATAAGAACCGAGCAATTGAACTACTTACTGAAACGATCGATTGTATTAAACCTCTCTATGAATCTCACTGGTTGGCTGGAATGCAATCCAAGGTCGGTTTGTCGACCGAAGACCCCCAAGACCAGAAACTGATTACCGACCTGCTATCCGTAATGGAAGAAGGACAAGCAGATTTCACTCTCGTCTTTCGACATCTAGCGAAATTCTTACGAGGTGAAAGCGATCCGTTACGAAATCTGTTTAAAGATCCCGGTGCTATCGATCCGTGGCTCCAACGTTGGCAAAAGCGCCTGGAGCAGGAAGGAGTTTCAAAAGATACTCGCGCAGAGACAATGGATCGCTTTAACCCGATTTATATCCCGCGCAACCATAAAGTCGAAGAAGCACTTTCTGCTGCAGTTGAGCAGGGAGACATGAAGCCCTTCACAAAAATGTTGAACGTTTTGAACCATCCATTTGACGATATTCAAGAGGAAGAAGTTTATGCCGAACCACCTCCGATGAGCAATATACCTTACAGGACGTTTTGCGGGACCTGATCTTTCGTCATAAGAATATATTTTTACAACCCTAAAGCCATCTTGTGTGATGAGAAGATTTTTTCATAGCCTACTAAGCAATATGTATATTGTTGGTGGTAATTTATTTTTATACGACTAGGCTAGTTGCTGGCGGGTGATTTAAATTATTTTAGCAGTTCTGCATCTTGAAAATGGGGTGAGCGACGGGGCTTGAACCCGCGACCACTCGGACCACAACCGAGAGCTCTACCAACTGAGCTACGCCCACCATACACTTTCAATTTTAATTATCTTGAGCAGAGGCAAATTGTAATCTATCCACAAACCTTTGTAAAGGATCTGGAAAAGCTTCCAGAAAATTATTTTATAACTCGAAGATGGCTTCTATTTCGCTTACTCTCGTTTTTAGTAGCTGAGGAAGGTTTGTGGCTTGATTTAACGGCTTTAAGCGGGATTTTTTCTGACTGATTCAGTATTGCCTGATCTGTCAGACTTATATCTGAGGGAATGCTCTCTTCCCATACCTGCCCATTCTTCATTTTGGGATCGTATATGGCCCACACGGCATTAAAAGGTAAGACACACTTATGAGGACGACCGTTGAAGGCCAGAGAGGCAAAAACCCCTTCTTCTGTTATTTCAACGGGTCGTTTGAAGTTTAGATTAAATATCAGATTTAAGGACGAGTTGTTTTTATGACTTTCAGGAACATCCACTTCTGGGAGTCTAGCATCAAGGCAAACCATGGCATCACCTTCTTCGAGAAGGTATAATAGAAATTCATATTTTTTCTTATTCAATGCTTCCATTGCGTTAAATTAACATAAATAATTAATTGGTTAAAGAGGTAGGAATACTATACGAATTTAATCTGGCATAAAATGCTAGCAAACTCTTAAGCTCTACTTGCCGGTCAACTTAAGAAGTGCTACCATACGCCTCGTTTTCATTGATATTAAAGGTCTTTTATTAAATTGACCGAGTTTACGTAAACGTTAGGTTTCTAGAGATACAGGAAAGTTAAATAGTTTTTTTAGAGGACTGATATGGCAGCTAAGGGATTCAAATATCTTGCTAGTACTGCATTTTTCAGCATTTTTCTAGCTGTGAGTGGATTCTGCAGTGCGGAAGGCCTTAAAACCGTTGAGGTTTGGAAGAACCTTTTTACAGTTGTCAATGGAGATGGTGTGGATTCGAACACCACCTTTCTCATCACTCGAGATGGAGTCGTGGTTGTGGATACCCGAGTGACCCCTAATGAAGCTGAAAAATTGCTAGTAGAAATTCGAAAGCAGACTAATCTCGCTATCGTCTACACCATCAATACGCATTATCATGGAGATCATACTTTTGGTAACCAGGTCTTTCAAAATAGTGGCGCTATCATTGCCCATGAGAATGTTCGTAGGAGTTTGTTCGGTGATTCTGGGAAGGATCATTTGGATTCTTTCAAACCCGAAAATATTCATGGGCTAGATAAGACGGTTGTCACTCCTCCTAATATGGTTTTTAAAGATGAAATGGAAATCTTTTTGGGTGGATATAGTTTAAGGCTGATTCACGTTCGCGGTCATACTGATGGCGATTTGTTCATCTATATTAAAGAGCTAAAAACCCTAATTACGGGTGATTTGGTTGTTTATAAGAAAATTCCTGATATGAGTGATGCCTATATAGAGGACTGGATTTCTGCAATGAATAAGCTTGGTAATTTAGATGCAGAAATTTATATCCCTGGTCATGGTGATCCAGGAGGCAAACCAGTTCTCTTAGCGATGAGACATTATCTTTTTAACCTTAAAACCTTAGTTCTTAAAGGGCTAGAGGAGGGTAAATCTCTGAAGGAAACGCAAGACGCAGCCAGGGCTGTTTTGATAAAAAAATATAAAGGCTGGGAAAATTTAGATTTGATTGACGCTAATATTCAACGGGCTTATTTGGAATACAGTTTGAGGAAGGATTCCTAATAAACTAGCTAATAATAGTAACAATAATCCTATTCAATCCTCTTTCCAATAATCTCGTAAGGTCGTCGATTCGTCCAGACAAGTATCTAGATAGGTATGGTTTCCGGGAATCATAGGCATTACATGGCCATGGCTTTTATCATTATAGGGATATTTGACATCCAAGACATACGGGCCATTGTGCTTAAGCATTCGCTTTAACGCAGGAATAACATCTTTAGGGTCAGCAATACTTTCTGATTTAACTCCAAAGGCATGTGCTATTTCTGCAAAATTAGCATCGCCGATGAAAGTATGCCCACGCATAGACTTATAAAAACGGTCCTCCCATTGAGCTACCATTCCTAGATGTGCGTTGTTTAGAATAACATTTTTTACCGGGATATTTTCTACTTTCAAGGTTTGTAGCTCTTGGATATTCATTAAAAAACTTCCATCTCCCTCAATATTGATAACCTGCCGTTTAGGGAACGCAACTTGAGCTCCCATGGCCGCTGATAATCCATATCCCATTGCACCTAACCCGGATGAACACATCCAGTTTTGGGGTTCATCAAAATCAAGAAACTGCGCAGCCCACATCTGGTGCTGACCGACACCAACGGAAAAAATAGCGTCCTTACTAGCAAGTTTGTTTATATTGCTGACTACAGACTGTGGGACAATTTCTCCTTTCTTAAGCTCGAAACTCAAAGGGAATTCTTTTTTCCAGTCCTGCAACTGTTTAATCCATGGTTTGATATCTTTTTTCGGTTCGACATAGCCTTGGAGAATTTTTAAAGTCTCCTTTACGTCTCCTTGTATGGGAATATCCACTAGAATATTTTTATTAATTTCTGATGGATCGATATCTATATGAATAAACTCAGCATCTTTGCAGAATTCTGCAAGTTTACCAGTGACTCTGTCATCAAAACGCACTCCCATAGCGATGACGAGGTCCGCATGATTGATTGCAATATTAGCGTAAACAGCACCATGCATTCCTAACATGCGTAAAGAAAGAGGATCGTTTGAAGGAAATGCTCCTAAGCCCATTAAGGTAGTTGTAACAGGAATGCCGGTTTTTTTTACAAAGGCCCGCAGTTCTTTGGAGGCTCTACTACTGATAATGCCTCCACCAGCATAGATTATTGGACGTTTTGAAGTTCTGATTGCGTGTGCTGCTTTTTTGCATTGTAATGCCGAGGGCTTTAAATTCGGACGATAACTGGGACAATCGAACGAAACGTCAAAATCAACTATACCCTCCTGCTGTTGAATATCTTTTGGAATATCGACTAGAACTGGTCCAGGTCGACCGGTACTGGCAATATGAAATGCTTCATTAATGACTTGGGGTATTTCCTCAACACTTTGGATCATATAGCTGTGCTTTACCAGTGGGAAAGTAGCGCCGATGATGTCAGTTTCCTGAAATGCGTCACTACCTAAAACAGAACTGGGAACCTGTCCAGTTATAGCGACAAGAGGAATAGAATCCATTTTGGCATCAATTATCCCGGTAACCATGTTTGTTGCTCCAGGCCCCGATGTTGCCAGACAGACTCCAACTTCGCCGGTAGAGCGGGCATAGCCTCCAGCTGCAAAGGAACCGCCTTGTTCGTGGCGAGGCAGAACCATTCGAATTTTTTTTGTCAAAGTTAGTCCTTGATGGATTTCCATTGAAGCTCCACCAGGATATCCAAAAATAACTTTGACTCCCTCATTCTCAAGAGCTTTAACTAGAACATCCCGACCCTTCATGGGGCGCCCTGAATTTTTAATAGACCCTTTAATAGGAAATAATTTTTTTGACGAACTTTTCTTGCTTTTTGTAGCCACTTTATTTTTAGTAGTCATGGTAATTAGAATTAGTAATGGTGATCAGAAACTGTATCTGAAATATGTTATGAAGTCAAATTCAATCAATCTCTATAGGCCTTATTTTCCAGGCCCTTCAAGGTGATTCCTTCTCGCAGACTGTACTCACTGACTAACAGGGTTTCACATTCAAACATCTTCATTGTTTTTAGTACGATTGCTGTTCCCGCTATGATTAAATCTTCTCTCCCCGGCTCAAGAGGTTTTAAATCCAATCGCTCACTGAGTGATTTTATTTTTAGGTCTTGAAGAAGTGTTTCAATTTCTTGTCGGGTTAATAAAGTGCCATGAATTTTTTCAGGATCATAGGGATAAATATTTCTTATTAAAGCGGCTAATGTGGTGACAGTTCCAGCTGTTCCAATCAATACCTGTGGGATAAAATCCGAAAGATTTTTCTTGATTGCCTGCAGTTCGTTGCTTAAGTGTGTGTGTAGGCTTTCATACTCGTTGTTATTCACCGGGTGTTGGTGAATAAATTTTTCTGTCAGTCGTACTACCCCTAAAGGACTGCTGCAAAAATTAACAATATTTTTTCCCTTAGAGAGTATGAACTCGGTACTGCCGCCTCCGATATCGAAAGTGAGTGTCTTGTGGTTTTCATGGGGTAATTTCCAAAAAACTCCTTGGAGGGTAAGGCGGGCTTCGTCCTCCCAAGAGATAATTTCAATTTCAATGCCCGTTTTCTCCCGAGCAAGATTGATAAACTCTTTCCCGTTAGAGGCTTCTCGCACAGCGCTCGTGGCAACAGCGTATAAGGGAGGGTTTCCATTTTTGCGACAATCATGGAGAAATGTGGATAATGCTGAGATGGTCGCAGAGATACGAGACTCTATCAATTTCCCGTGAACATCCATTCCTTCTCCAAGACGTGTGATTACTCGTCGCGATGCAAGAATTTGAAACTTATGGTTTTCATCGCACTCCAGAATCAGGAGTCGGACAGTGTTGGAACCAATATCGATGGAGGCAATTTTTTTCATTCTACTTCAAATCGGGAAAGCCTTTTCGCTATCCATGGTGAGTAATAAATAAAACCCGAGCGCTGTGAACAAAAGGTTGGGACCCCATGCAGCCAAAATCGGATCAAAAGTACCACCGCGGCCCAGAGATATACTGAGGGCGTAGAGGAAAGAGAAAAAAAACCCCATCGCCAAGTTAACCCCTACACAAAATAGTAGACCTCCATGTCTGCTCGATCTTAGTGACAAAGGAATAGCCAGTAAGGCTAAAACAATACTGATGAACGGATATGATAGGTTGCGATGCAGGTCTATCCACTTTTGGGTAGTGTCTTTGCCTTCCTGAGCATATACCTGAATAGTTGAGTACATATCTCTTAAACTCATTTCTTCCGGTCGTTTTCTCACTCGAGCAAAACTTTTTGGGGTTTCAGAAGTCTGGAACGAACGGCTTTCAAAGTATTCTGTTGACACTAGCCCTTCCTGATTAAAGTTTCGAACATAGCCTTTAATGAAATACCATTTATTTACCGACCAAACTGCGCTTAGAGCATCAATTCTTTGTCTTATTCCAAAGTCATCATCTGGCATTAAAATCATGACATTCTTTAGGATAGATTTTTCTGGGTCAAAGGAGTTGATGCTCCAAATTGAGTTATCTTTGGCCTTGAGCCATAGGTCATTACGGGGTATTTTCCCATAGGAAACATTTTCTCTCACCTTATGTAGAAAAATATAATTCATTTTTTGGTTGGTAATGGGGGAAATATATTCACTACTAGCTAAAACTAGAAAAGAAATAACAATAGATGCGCCTATGATCGGAAATGTGATGCCGGTAACACTTATACCGCAGGCCTTCATGGCAGTAAACTCGTTTTGCCTTGCAAGTGAGGCGAGAGTGATAACAGTGGCCAAGAGTACTGCTTGGGGCGCCATATAGCCGGCAATGAAAGGTATCTTATAGATATAATAATAAATGAGATCAATGAGTGGAGAATTTTTAGCCATGAACTCATCCACGCGCTCAAAAAAATCAATAATCAAATAAATCCCAATCAAACCGGACACGGTAAGTAGGTAGACTTTTATGAACATGAATAAAACGTATTTTTTGAGAATCATCATAGCCGAGCAGCCTTTTCCCCATTTTTTTCATTGAGCTCAGGAATCACCTGCTTTAAAACTTGGCATAGAGGTTTCAGGTCTGAGCGAGAGTGGATCGTATCCCTCACATATTGCAAAGTTGGTTCCAGGAACTCTAGATACCGCTCGTTCTTATGCTCCATATATTGAAATGCAAAGGTGCCGATGGCTTTTAGGTTTCTCTGGACCGACATCCAATCAAATATTCTCCGGAAAGAGGAGGTAGGTATGGGGCGGTCTTCTTCTTGTTCCATACGTTGGAGATAATAATCCAGCAATTCATTTCGGTTTTTTTCTTTCAGGACAACATAGGAGTCTTTCAAAAGCGATACCAGATCATATTGGCGGGGACCCATACGGGCGTCCTGAAAATCTAGAAGCAGAAGTTTCTTTCCCGGAATCATCAGGTTTCTTGAGTGGAAATCTCGGTGGACGAAAACCCTTTCCTCTTTGGCCAGGGTTTCGCAGAGCGCAAGTAGAGCTGTCCGAACATTTGATTCTTCATTCTGCTTTAACTTGCGATTCAGGAATCCTTTAACATAGTGTTTTATCATAAAGTCCATTTCCCACATTAATTTTTTAACGTCAAACCTCAAAGCGTAGGCAGGGCAATAAGGCCGCATTCCTTTGGTAACCCGAGTTTGCATGGCTACAATAAGTTCTATGGCTTCCTGATACCAAAAAATAATATTATCAGGAGATTTGTGGGCAATATCCTCTAGATGTGTGTCGCCACCATCCTCAAGGAAAATTAGTCCTCGCTTCGCATCGTAGTGTAAGATTGTGGGAACTGGCATATCTAGATTAGTCAGGAATTTCTGCATGCGGTTGAAGTCCGGTTCTTTTGAAGGAATTGGTTTCTTCAATTGCATGACGATGAGTGATGATTTGTTTTTATGGCGGGGGAAATAATTGACTCGAAAATAACTTCGGTCCGACGCATCTCCTTTCAGCTTTGAAAACTCAAACTGAGAAATGGGTTCTTTGACGAGAGGTTCCAACCAAGACTTTAGATAGTCCTCATCAAACCGCTCTTGCAAAGATTCGTCCTCTTTATCTGATTGTGTATCGAGAGCATTCATTAAAAAAAACTATTTCCTTTGTCGAACATCTAATGTAGCATTTGGCTTTTTAACAAACCTAAACGGAGATTTATTGATGCCGAAACCAAGTTATCATATTTTAGTTTGTACTAATAGCCGACCGCCTGGGCATCCCAGAGGTTCCTGTGGCGAAAATGGTTCTAATACTATTTTTGAAAAGTTATCCATGGGTCTTGAGCAAAAAGGATTATTTGGTAAATGTATGGTGGCCAATACCGGGTGTCTTGGCCCTTGCGGTGTTGGCCCTGTCGTAGTGGTTTATCCGGATGGAGTATGGTACCAAAAGGTTCAGCCGGAAGATGTGGATGAGATTCTTGATCAGCACATTGCCCAGGGCAAAAAAATTGATCGTTTGGAAGTCCCGGACGAACTTTGGGGTTAACCATTTAGTTGCATATAACTAGTAATTATCGATTAATGGGAACTACTTACCCTCTTTCCTCTTCAGGAAAGGGGGTTTTTTTGTCTTCACGTGTTAGTTTCTGAACTTGAGCCCATAGTTCTTTCCTGCCCGTATGTTTAGTGCTGGAATAAACGCTAAAGCCCAGTGCATTTTTACCCATGAATGCGGTTTTAATTAACTTAACCTGTTTACTGCGTTCCGAAGCCGAAAGCTTATCGGCTTTGGTTATCACAAGAATATAGTCTCTGTCCAATTCTTCCAGCCATTCTTTCAAGGTCAAATCCAAATCTGTCGGTTTGCGTCGGACATCAACAATAAAAATGATAGCGATTAGAGGTTCGCGCTGGGTCAGATATTCTTCGATCATCGTTTTCCATTTTTTTTGGAGAGTTGGAGGAACCCTTGCAAATCCGTAGCCGGGAAGGTCTGCAAACATAAACATTTCATTAATATTGAAAAAGTTGATTTCACGAGTCTTGCCCGGAGCAGAACTAATACGCACTAGCTTTTTTCTATTGAGTAACGACTTGATAAGCGAAGACTTACCCACATTGGATCGGCCAACAAATGCAAACTCTGGAAGAGGCTCTTTAGGGTATTGTTTGGCCGAAACGGCTCCAACTAAAAACTTGGTAGATAATATTTTCATAAGCTAAACTTGTTGATATCCAGACCTGATAAAAGCTTTAGATAAAAAAGAGATTGATTATAGCAAACCAAGTGCTGAGGGCTTTGACTTTCTTACTCAGATATAGACGGGTGAAGTATTTATTACGATTTGTGTCAGACGTTAGAGAGCCTCGCACTGGCACAACTCGCGGATATATTGGACCAGTGATTGAATGATATCATCATCTAGAGTCTCTCCCCATGCGGGCATACAGGGAGCACGGCCTACAGAAAGCCCGCCAAACTTAATAGCTTGAAAAAGTTGTTCATCGGTCCGAGTTTCGAGATATTGGGCTTTGGTGTGATTGCGAGGCGGAACAGTGAGGAACTTAGCGTTAATACCATCACCCTTTCCTTTTATTCCATGGCATTGAGTGCAATACCATTGATAGGTTTGTCGGGTGCCTTCAGTAACTTGTGCGAGTTCCGGTTGCGTGTTTTGCGGAATGGTTTTCGTTACCTCCTCTTTTGTAGGTGGTCGCACAGTAGATGTCGCCTGCTTGCTTTGTTCGCATGCAGTGGTAAGAATTGTCAGGAGAATTATTCCAGCAAGTAAATGTTTGCGATTTGTCATCATCCAATTATTTTATATTTTCTTTTTTCAGCGTCATGATGAACCGAGTAAATTGGCTCAAAGTGGTTGGGTCCATTTTATATCGAGGCATACGCCCCTTTACCATATAAACTTCTGGATCGTTCAGCCAACCTGCTACCCATTCAGCTTGCAGTCTGTTCCCGGCGTTGACTAGAGATGGGCCGGAAATACCACCACGTACTTTTCCTGCAAGGTTCAAACTTTGATGGCACGAGATACATCCGAATGTCCGCTCAAATTGATATTTTATTTTAGCACGCAGTCCTTTTGAAAGAGGTTCTGATGTGACCGGCGAGAGGGTTGAAATTTTTAAATCCATAAGGATATCCGTTAGGGTATTAGCTTCCTGTTCTGTGTAAGAAGAATGTGGGGAAAGATTTGCTATTTGTGAAAATCCAGAGTTGGTTATGAATCCGGCAGGTCGGATAACCTCAGGGTTTTTAAGGAATTGTTTTAACCATTTTGGCTGAAACTTATTGCCCGCATAATGTAGGTCCGGCGCGGTGAAAACTTTTTCTGCATCCTCAGGGTGCAAACGATGGCAGGAACCACAGTCTTTTTCTTCGACTATTCCTGCACTGGCATGTGCTGAAAGCAGAAGCCCGCTAAATATAATTGTTATCCAGGTTTTCATGGGGCATCCTCAAGAGGTGGTTCATAGCCCCCCTCGTAAAGGGTTTCACTGTCTTGGAAAAGTTCGTATAAAAATTCTATGATTTTCTCTTTCTGCGGCGATTCTGGAACCGCAGGTTCTATAATGGCAGACTCCTGAGCTGAAGAAATTTCAACCGCTGGAATTTTTGGTTTAACTTTTTCAAACTGGTTTGTCCTTGTATTGTAATAAAGATCACTTTTTAATGGCGGTGCCCCCATTTTTTTTTCCTGCTCAAGGTGCTTGGCATCATAAGGAAATTCCTTGCGAGAGAGCAGACGTGGAAAGCCTAATTCGCGAAGATTAAGAAAGTGTAGCGAACGATAGCGGTCTGTTTTCTCCTGTAAAGTAGAAATTTCTTCCCTATTGAGAAAACGAATTTTATTATCGGGAAAACCTGTTTGGAGAAGTTCACCATTTTGAGTTACTACCTGTTTAAGCTGAAACTGTGGTAGGACTTGGTTATTAAATCGTAATTCATCAAAAAAAGTAGTGGCGCTTTTAATATTTTGTCGTAAAGGGTCGCCCAACCCTAGGGACAATTCATTTTGGTGACAAGACTCACAACTGCGAACTGTTTTGCGAATCGTATGAGGGGAATATGCAGTCCAGATTAGGCCTGCTCTTCCATCCAAGGTCAATGGTGGCGTGGCACGTCTTGTTGGAAGTCCCATCGAATTAGTTTGATCGGTAATGAAATATTGATAACGAGGTTTTAGTATCGAATATTTTCCGCGGTCATTTTTTCCTAAAATCATGTCTTTCCACCCGGTATTGGTAAATAAGGACCACCAGAACCCTGGCAGGCGATCTCCTTCTATGCTACCAGGCAAAGATTTTGCGGAGAGCCAATTGATCATCCCCTTTGGCTCAGGTTGGTTTTCTGAGAGTAACTCCTGCATATACGGATCGGTCAGGTTCCAGTCTTTCCATTTTCTGGGGTCGAAAGTATTTTCGCGAATCAGATGCATTCCCCATTCTCCCGCCGACCATCTTGCATGGCAGGCTGAACACTCAACCTTATTTATATGCTCTGGAATTTGGTGAGCGATAGAAGGTGAAATAGTTTTCAGAAGAGGAATGGTGTGTTTCTTGCCCGTTACTTTAGAAATTAAAGTCCACTGGTTTTTATCTTGTTTGATATGTGTCATGGGAGATAAACCAGAATTCATCAGGACCGTATCTCCTACGCGGATTTTTCTTTTTAGATTTGGATTTAAATTAGATTTCTTTAACAGTTGTTTGGTTCTAGGGTCTGATTCAATCAGTTTGAAACCTTCAGGTGGTTTCGAACGGGTTCCATGACAATCGGTGCAACGTATTTGAATTGCCGAACTTAGACCTTCTGGTTCAATTTTTGGTTTTATTTCATCGCCAATATGGCAGTCGATACAATGCATCCCTTTTTCACGGTGGATATCTGGGACTAGGAACTTATGTTCCTTACCATATAGAACTGGTTTTTTATCGTTGATGGATTTTGGAACAGAACGAGGCCTGGCAGGTTTGGCAAACAAGCCTTCAAACTCTCCTCCTACGCCATTATTTTGGTGACAATGTTCACATTGGACGCTTGGTATGGCGGTTGTAAATTTATGTAGGATAGGATAGCCTCGGCGATTGCTTAAGGGTTTGTTGGCAAATTTTCTCTCAAACCTATTTTGTGTTTTTTCCTTTTCTTGCAAGGCTTGAATTGCCCGGTCATGAGATAAAGAAAGACCATCATTGGTATAAACCATATGGCAGGCCGAGCATCCGGTTGCGCGGTAATCTCCTGGACGATGCGGGCCGGGCGTATCCAAATGACATCTTAAACATTTGGTTTTTAGAAACCCGTCTACTTCATGTCCGTCACTCGATGGAGGATAGGGCTGCTCTTGTTCAGTAGGGTAAAGAGAATAGGGCATTTCATCAGCAGGTTGTGCGCCCCAACCAAAACGAGTTATGTTAATCATGCCTTTTGCGGTGGCCATCATTGAGCGGCTGATTTTATTGACATGACTTTCATGGCATTTTCCGCAAAATCTAGGTGCATTTTCCATCGAGGAAGGGTTCGCCACCAGTCCTTTATGAGCTCGCGGTAGCGATTTAGCTCGGCGGTTTCCACCATGGCATCGAACGCAGGACATTTTATGGCTTGAACTAATTTCTTCGATACCTTGATGGCAGGTGTAGCACCCGCCTTTTTTTTCCAGGTATTTAATTTTACCAAAGACCTTATTTATAGAGAAACCGGACTCACGGTAAAAACGTTCAATAAATTTATCAGAATCACCATAAGTCTGAAATCGAACTCCGTCCAAAGTGGTTCCTGGTTGCAAAATTTTTTCCGAATTTTCCTGAAAACCTCGAACCCGGTAGAAAGGATCGTTGAAATCGGCGGCATCAATACCTTTTTTTGAGAGCACCTCAGGCACTTGAACCATGGTCTTATTTTTAGCTATAGGGGAGACACCAATGTTAGAATCTGATTCCAAAATATTTTTGGTTACAGGTTTAGTATTGTTGTCAGATTGAATGAAAGTATTAAGCAAACCTTTCGGGTTTTTTTCAGCCTCAGATGATGGAGAAGGTTCTTCCCGCGCACCGCTTTTGAAGAAGCCGAATGGATTTTTGCTTCCGATATCCTGGCCTGAAGACAAAAAAGGAAAAGACCAAAAACTTCCTGCCAAGACCAGCAAGGCTAAAATTTTAAAGAAACGGTTCATTCTAGAGGTTGTCCTAAGCTCAATATTTTTTGCCTCAATCGACGGTGATCCACTGTACGTGCAAAGGCATAACTTTGGTCGATATCTTGATATACTGGGTCATTATAACGATCGTGACAGGGTATGCAGTTCCCAACTCTTAAAATCCTAATTATTTCTTCCTGATTAAAGGTCCGCGCTTTTGGTTGATCAGTTCCGGCAATGGACTCACCCCGTATCGATACTTTTGCTTGTGGGTCAAACTGAGATGCTTTCAATATTTTATCCGTGCGGTCCAAGGTGTCGATAAAATCATTTTTCCCTGTGGAGTTTTTTCCTATTTTAATATCACCAGTTCCTAATCCTAAAGTTTCAGGAGATAAATGGCAACTTGTGCATGAACGCGCCTGTTTTTGTATGGAATGAGGATTGAGTGCATAAGCGAGATTTGAGCCCGAAGTGCCATGCGGGTTGGTAAAAGCCCATTCCCGATAATATCCTATCTTATTTCCTTTTCGTCCTAGAATGGGAATCTCGTTTGCTCTCTCATCAGTAACAGTAAGATGTCTTTCGGGTTGCATCAGCATAGGAGTTACCTTGCCTCGAGGTCCAATCATCAAAGCAGGTTCTCCTATATCAAAGAAATGAGATTCTGGCGCAGGTGCTGGATCCGGCCCGATACTCTGATGACATCCTGGACACTGCACTACCCAGCGCGCGTGGCAAGCCGAACACTCGAGGCGCGTCTGGTGTTGGGGGATGGAGTGAGCATCGAGATAATCTTTCACTAACGGAACTTCATGAACCTTGCCCGTTTGTTTGCCTATAGCTACGATGCGTCCATTCTGAACTTTTACATTGCTCATCTTCCGATTATGTGCAGAAACTGCCATCCAGTCGTCTACCTTATTTGAGCTACCCTTATAATATTTGCTGACCCTTATTGCCGAATCATTAGCTTGGGTGATTTGTGAAATTGAAGGATAGGTTAGGGCGTCTCCGTGACAAGTCTCACAACGAACCTCTACGGATTCATGTTGCTTGGAATAGATGTTTCCATCTCCCATGATATCAAACAGTGTGTGACAATCGGTACAATCCATTCCTCTAGCTGTGTGTACGTCCTTTATGACCTGACCTTTTCCTGCAAATAATGGAAATTGTTTTGTCCCATTCACAAGGTTACTTTTAATTACTTCTGGTGTGCTGACGGTTGCTGGTGTTTCAATCTGATTAGTTGGTTCAATTTGTTTTGGGGCTTCCAACTCCTCATGACCTTCAATACTTAAGGTTTGCAAGGAGAAAGCTCTGTGACACTGGACACATGTGGATCGTGAAGGAATAGTACGGATTTTATGAAACCTGGCATGACCTGGTTCAGTAGTAGAGATAGTGGGATCTTTGCCTTCATAGAGCCCCTTAGAAGAATATTCAAAATGACAGGCAGCACAACCTTGTGAACGATACTGGCCTTTAACTGGTGGCGAATCAAGATGACATTGAAAACATTTTTTTCGGAGAAGCTGATCTGCCGGATGAAGTGAAACGGCAACCGATGTTTCCTGATTCAAAATGGGTTTAGGGATCGTTACAGAAGAAAAGAAGGGCAGTTTTTTCAGTTCTTCCAAAGCACCC